>WSNH01000057.1 GCA_013316135.1 Clostridia bacterium | reverse complement strand
GTGTATAGCCTCTCTAATCACGGCTATATCCTTTATATTAAGTTTTAAGTTTTTTGATTTATATTCCAACTCGACTTCTTGATTATTTTCGTCGTAGCCGAGAAGAATAGCGTTGAATTTTTTTAATTTTCCAAATTCTGCATGAGGTTTGTAAAGCGAGACTTCCATCTCCAGTCCCATTTTCTTTGCAAAATCTCTCGCCGTCTTAAGAGGTCTGTCTATACCGGGAGACGACACGTTGAGATTATACGGCGTACCATCGGTGGGATCAAGTTCGTCAAGAGGCGCGTCAATAGCGTTGTGTATCAATTCACAATCGTTGAGATCTACTCCACCGTTCTTGTCTATATAAATTATCAAGGTGTCCTGTCCGTATAATTTCTTGTACTCCACGTCGACGAGTTCCATAGCATTTGCGGCTATGATAGGTTCGACAAGTTGTTTGACAGATTCTGTTATCTTTGACATACTACCTCTTTTCTTATAATTTAAGCGACTGCGTAATACAGTCGCTCTAGTAATCTACTATTGCACTAATAATATACCATATTTATTTGCCGAACGCAACTGTTTTATGCTATTTATTTTATAATAAATAAATATAATGACTAATGAAGCGCATAGAAGCGTTCTATTTAGGCGTGGACTGTATAAGATATTTATCGTCCATAAGTTTGACGAATACCTTTGCCGTCGCTTCAGCGTCCTCATAAGCTCTGTGAGCGTTTTTGTTGACAATTCCGTAATGCTCGCAAAGCGCTTCAAGTGAATGACGGCGAGATTTAGTAAGGATATTTCTTGCTTCAGTCAAAGAATCAACCATTTCGTTATAAAGCGGATAGCCAAGTTGCCCCGCCAAACGCCTGATAATCTTGAAGTCAAAACCCGCGCCGTTGTGTGCCACAAGAATATAGCCTTTGCAATACTCTACAAAGAATCCAAATATATCTTCTATGTATGGAGAATTCTTAACGTCGGCGTCATAGATATTATTGACTTTGCTTGCTCCTTCCGGAATACTGCGTTTGGGGTCGACAAGCGTGTTGTAGTATTCCGTAATTTTTCCTTCTTCAAGTTTGACTGCGCCCAACTCAATTATATCGTCCGTCTCGGTACTGAGTCCCGTCGTCTCTAAGTCAAAGACGACAAACTTATTTTTCATAATATAATCGCAATGACCGAGCATATCCAACAAACTTTCATTCATATCTACTTCGTACGCTTTTGGCGTCTGAAAAATCTTGATTTTATTGGCTAGTTTTATGTCTTCGCGACGCTTTGACAACGCTTCGTAATTTATCTTACACAACGCGAGTTTTGTCACCAATAGTTCGTTTTTATTAGAAAAATCGCTGTATTTATAATTGCCCAATATTACCACGTCGTCACCGTCTTTTAGCAGGTCAAGGCAAGTAGTGTGTTCTTTTTCGCCCTTCTTGGGCTTGCGTAGTTTAGCAAAATATAAGCAATCCATCTTGCCTGTCGAATCGGAAATAACAAATTTGAAAAGCACTTTTTTTACTCTTCTGTCGGGAGACGCTTTGTCAATAATATTGATACGCTTGAGTTCGCTGACCGTACCGCAGACGCAAATTCCGTCCATCTCTTTTTTGTATTTTTCTATGTATCTCGGCTTGCGAATAATATCCTTTCCAACCATATAATGATAGTTGCCCACTATCTCGATTTCTCCATTGTCAACGTACTTTATATCGTCTCTTTCTTTGAGTAATTTGCCCGTGTCGACGGTTTTGCACACGTTGATATTGACAATGACTTTGTTCACGCAATTTTGATTGTAGATATGCTTTGCGAGTTTTTCTTTAAATCCGCTGTTTTCGCAATAGTGATGAGCGGTACTGAATACATATAAATTTATGATAAGTCTGTCTCCATCTATTTTTATGTCGGTCATAGATGGATCCATTTGCGTGAGTATTGTCTGGTGCTTTAAAGAAATATAGTTGAAGACCTGCTTAGATACAGCCTCTTGATTTATCAAATTTTTTACAAACGCTATCTTCAACGCAAACGTATCTGGGACTTGATTTCGACAAAACTCTTCGATTGCTCTCTTATCGTTTTCGGAGAACTTATCTTCCGTGATATCCTGCGGCAACAAACATACGACAGAGAGAGAATTCGCTCCTACGTCGAGATTGAGTTTTGATATTCTCAAAAATTCATATTTATTGTTAGTTGCCTCGTTGAGTTTGTCTATAAATTGCATATTATCTTCCGTAATCTCGCTTATTTTATCAAATATATGTCTATTATTTTTCTTTATACTCTAATATATATTTTTTCAATATCTGTAATATATCCTCGTTTGCCACGCTCTCTACGTATTCGCCGTCGACGAATATAGCCGACTTATCCTTACCGCCTGCAACTCCGAGATTTGAGCCTTGCGACTCGCCTATTCCGTTGACGACACAGCCCATTACGGCAATCTTAAGATTGCGTTTTATATCCTTGCACATATCTTCCACTTGTTCGGCAAGTGACTTGACAGCAATATTGGTACGCGCGCAAGTCGGACAGGAAATTATCTCACAATAAGGATAGGGATATTTATCGCACGCCTTGAGGATATCTTTTGCAGCCTCCACTTCTTTTATAGGATCGTCGCTCAAAGATACTCTTATCGTATCTCCGATATCCTCGCAAAGCAGCGCGCCTATACCTATAGCCGACTTTACTAGACCTGTGTGATAAAGTCCCGCTTCTGTTACCCCCAAATGCAAAGGATAATCGCAGGCTTTGTCGAGCAATCTATAAGTGTCAAGCATCACCTTTACGTTGGATGATTTTGCCGAAATGACTATATCGTAAAAATTGCACTTTTCCAGTACGCTGACGTATTCCAATGCGCTGTCTCTCATTGCCTGTGCCAAAGGCTTTGACTTGTGGGCGTTATCCAAAGATCCGCCGTTGACGCCTATTCTCAACGCAACGCCTCTCTCTTTGAGATAATCTGCAAGATATTTTGCTTTATCCACTCCGCCGATATTGCCCGGATTGATACGAATTTTACATACTCCCGCGTCTGCGGACATAAGCGCAAGTTTGTGCGAAAAATGTATGTCGGCAATTATCGGAACGTTGACGTTTTTTATAATTTCTTTTAATGCGGTTGCGCTCTCTTCATCAGGAACGGAACATCTCACCAATTGACAGCCTGCGTCTTCCAAAGCCTTGATTTGCGCAACGGTGCCGTCGATATCCGAAGTCTTGGTATTCGTCATCGACTGAATTGTCACGTTTCCGTCACCAATTACAGTATTGCCTACTTTAACTTGCTTTTTCATTTTATCCTCTAATTTTGTATATTGATACCTGTCGTAAACTCATAATTAACAATAATGCTACCTTTACTTAAAAAAGTGCAGTACGTCTAGCAATATCGCCAATGCCAGCAAGACGATAAGTCCTACAAAGTGAACCGTACCTTCAATTTTTCTGTTGATAGGCTTACGTCTGATACCCTCTATGATCGCAAAGACTATTCTCGAACCGTCCAACGCAGGCAAAGGCATTACGTTCATAATACCAATTGACACCGACAGAATGCAAAATCCGTATATTATCGCAGGTATGCCCGCCTGCACGAGTTGAGCAAGCGAAAATATCGCCGTAGCCGTGCCGCCCATTGATTCACTGACTGATATCGAGCCATTGAAAACTTGTTTGAGAGACTTGCCCGTCACCCTCAACACATCGTATCCAAACGCCGCGCCGTGCCCCAATGCTTTGCCAAAAGAGAGTTTTTGCGCGCTGAATGCGCCAAGCGCCATACCCAATCCTTTATTCTTACTCACGTTTTCGACAAGTATTTTATCTCCATTTTCGTTGACTTCGCCGCTCTCAGTATAAGTCAAATAATACTGTTTTCTAACTTGAAGCGTAAGTTTTTCGCCATCTCTTAAAACGACGACTGATAAATTATCGTCGTCACTTGCGATAATTTCGCTCAATCTGTTGTATTCAAGTAGGCTGTAAGCGTCTTTGCCATTGACGGACAAAATCACGTCGCCCTGCTTGAGTTTTTGAGAATCTTCAATTATTTGATAATTCTCGCCGTCTACATACTCAACGTGCTGATATACTTCTCCAACCACAGGAAAATATTCGCCGTACGCGCTGAAAAATATCGTAATAACAAGAAATGCGGACAAAAAGTTGAAGCCTGCGCCTGCAAACAATACTATTATTCTCTGCCATATAGGACGGTTGTTGAAATCGTGAGGGTCGCTGCTCTCTTCGTCCTCTCCGCCAAATGCGCAAAAACCTCCGAATGGAAAGGGACGAATTGAAAATACTTCTCCGGTCTTTTTGTTGGTCTTTGAGAATATCTTAGGTCCAAAGCCTATAGCAAACTCATTTATCTTGAACTTAAATATTTTTCCGAAAGTATAGTGTCCCAACTCGTGTAGCACAACCATAAGCATAAGACAGAGCAAAGCCACCAAAATATAACCTATCCATTTCAGTACTTCGATTCCGCTTATTGCCAACGTCAATATCATTTTCACCTCACCCGATAGTAGAGAGAACGTACCGTCTCACTTCACCGTCTACGCAATATATTTGCGCTTGGCTTTCTATTCTCTGTCCTTGATAGAATTTATCCAAAGCGCACCTTATATAATAAGGTATGTCGTAAAATTTGATTTTATTATCTAAATAGGCTTTTACCAAAATTTCATTGGCGGCATTCATAATCACCGGCGCAATCCCCTTTTCTTTTGCGCAATACTTGGCTATTGATAAACAAGGAAATCTATCCTCGTCAACATCTTCAAAAGTCAAATTTTTGCCTATGAAGTCATAAGTATTAAAGGCAAAATCTCCTCTTTCGGGATATAACATTGCTATCTGAATTGGCAATCTCATATCGGGATAACTCATTTGCGCAATGACGCTACCGTCGGCGTACTCAACCATACTGTGCACTACGCTCTGTCTATGAACCAAGACTTTTATATCGTCGACATCTACATCAAAAAGATGCATTGCCTCTATTATTTCCAAGCCTTTATTCATAAGAGTAGCGCTGTCTATCGTCACTTTCGCTCCCATATCCCAATTGGGGTGTTTGAGAGCGTCGCAAGCCTTAGCATTGACAAGTTGCTCTTTGCTCCAATTTCTGAATGCTCCGCCGCTTGCCGTCAACAAAATCCTTTTGACGTTTTTTGCCGTCAACGACTGCCATATTGCGCTATGCTCGCTATCTACCGGAAGTATTTTTACTCCCATCTTTTTTGCAAAAGGCATCACGAGTTCGCCGCCTGCAACAAGAGTTTCTTTGTTTGCCAAAGCAATATCGTTGCCGACTTTTATTGCCTCCAACGTAGGCTTTAGTCCGCTTATGCCGACTAGTCCATTGATTGCAAGATCGACCTTGATTCCCGCAAGTCGACTCACTCCCTCTTCACCCGCAAATACATTGACGGCAGGAAAATCGTCTTTTATCTTTTTCGCCAAATCACAGTCAACTACAGCAACATATTTTGGCGCATATTTAGCAATCTGCTCAAGTATCAATTTATTGGAATTACACGCAAGTCCCACGACCTCAAATTCATTTGGGTATTTATCCGCTACTTCAAGCGCCTGAGTTCCTATAGATCCGGTACTGCCTAATATTATAATTCTTTTCATTTTGTCAGCCTTTACTCAAATATAAAAAAATTTATGCGTTTACCGCCGTAATAATACTTATCAAAAGATATACGAGCGGCAAAATAAATATCACGCTGTCCAATCTGTCCATCATTCCGCCATGACCGGGAAAAATCTTGCCGAAGTCTTTTATTCCCGCCTTGCGTTTTATCCAACTCGCGCCAAGGTCTCCAAGTTCGCTCAAAACACCGCCTATAAGTCCGAATATTGCATATATAAATCCCGAAGCAAGCAAACTGTCGGAAATTTTCAATAAGCCTACGTTGTTAAAGTTGACAAAAAGTCCTGTCACATCAAAGAAAACAAAGACTATTATCGCTCCTATAATTCCGCCCAATACCCCGCCTATCGCTCCGCTAATTGTCTTCTTGGGACTTATATTGGGACAAAGTTTTTTGCCCTTGAAGGTCACTCCCACAAAGTACGCCATAGTGTCGGTCATAACCGGTACCAACAACGCAAGGAATATACCAAGCAATCCGTATTGAGAATGATTGATAAAAAAGAATGTAGAAAAAATGCCTAATGGATATATTAATATAAATATCGTCGCAAGCAAATCTTTCAGTCCAAAAACACCGCGATTTGCTATATCTACTTTGCATTGCTCTTGTTGCGCGTCTACGGATTCGCTTTGCGACAAAGCCTTGTCTTGCTGTCGTTGTTTTTTTGTCTTATGTATTAGCGTAAATTCTATGATTGCAAGAATTACTGCCAAAAAAATCGTGGCAAACGCGCCTACTTCGCCTTTGCCTATCGTCCACTCAAAAGCAAGTATCATTGGATAAATTGCAATACAGGCAAAAATCAAACTCCCCTTAATTGCGT
Source organism: Clostridia bacterium (assembly GCA_013316135.1). Lineage (GTDB taxonomy): Bacteria > Bacillota > Clostridia > Christensenellales > UBA3700 > RACS-045. The sequence continues at coordinate 1,539 of WSNH01000057.1, read as the reverse complement.
TATACCCGGCCTTTTTGAAGGCTTGAGCCATCTCATAAACGCCCAAACAGCAAATGACAACGCCGACGATGTCCGCAAGTTCGACATATATTTGACGAAGTCCCAAAATCGTTGCAAATACTACCGCCAACATTGCAACTGCTGTCAAAATTCTTTTGAGCATCAACTAATACCTCCAAATCTTCTATCTCTATTTGAATATTCCTTGAGTATGTCTTCAAGAGTGTCTTCGTTGAAATCAGGCCAATATTTATCCAAAAAAATCAATTCGCTATACGACGCCTGCCAAAGCATAAAATTACTCAACCGCTTTTCGCCGCTCGACCTCACTACCACGTCCAACGGCGGAAGCCCCGCCGAATATAGGCAGTCTTCCAACATCTGCTCGTCGATTTCTCTCAACCCCGACTGCAGTATCATATTTACCGCCCTTACGATCTCTTGATGGGATCCGTAATTGAGAGCAATATTTACTATTAGTCCGTCATTATTCTTACTGGCGTCAATTACCTTTAGGACAGCGTTTTGAGTAGTCTTTGGCAATTGAGATAAATTGCCGCTAAATCTAACTCTATAGCCTGCTTTTACATAATCTTTCATTTCCTTCTTAACAAATTGCGTTATTAAAGAAAACAAAAACTTAATTTCGGCTTGAGGACGCTTTGACCAGTTTTCGCAAGAAAAAGCATATATGCTCACAACTTTAATTCCCTTTTGTGAACACGCTTTGACAACTTTTTTCAGCGCCTCTGCCCCCTGACGGTGTCCTTCGCTGCGAGAAAGCCCTCTCTGAGTTGCCCAACGGCCGTTGCCGTCCATAATAAATCCGATATGCGTCGGTATTTTTAGTGATTGTTCCATTATTTACCTGACAGCAAACAAATCTTCAAAGACTTGTCTATTATACTGACATAATTTCCTGTTCTTTATCTTTTGTCATCTTGTCTACGATCTCAATTTGAGAAGCAAGTTTTTTGTCGACGTCTTTTTCATATACAGCCGCGTCGTCTTCTGATATAAGAGAGTCTTTTTTCATCTTTTTAATACTGTCGTTGATATCTCTTCTTGCGTTGCGAAGAGCGACTTTAGTATTTTCCGCAAATGACTTAAGCGACTTGCAAAGTTCTTTTCTTCTCTCTTGAGTGAGTTCTGGAAAAACCATTCTCAACACTTTTCCGTCGTTGGTAGGCATAATTCCGGTATTTGCGGCTATTATTGCCTTCTCAACCTCTTTGAGTATCGACGTATCCCATACGCTTATGAGCAACATTCTTGCCTCGGGGACCTGAATATTGCCAATTTGCTTTAGCGGCGTCGGTACGCCGTAATAATCAACGACAATCTTGTCGAGGATGTGCGGATTTGCTCTACCCGCTTTCATATTGTTGAATTCATATTGAAGAGAAGATATGCTTTTGTCCATTTTTGTTTCAAATTCGTCAAAAACTTCCAATACTTCCATTTGTTCGTATGCCATAATTTGCGCTCCTTAAAATTTGCTATCATAATTATATCAAAAGTCTACGGCAAATTCAATTC
>WSNH01000056.1 GCA_013316135.1 Clostridia bacterium | reverse complement strand
AGCATTTTCACATACCAACTTTACGAGAATATCGTCGTATAACTGTTCGCTTAGTTTATCCTCAATTAGACTTCCGCTTTGTCCATCTTGGACAACGTTTGCGACGTAACCGCCGTCTATATTGTCAATAAATCCTTGAAAGTTGAATATCGTCGTCATCAAGTATCCTGCATAAAGTATTCGCCACTGCAATGGACTATAATCTTTTGCGTAATAATCGATTTCAAAGTCGCTCGGCAAGTTGGGGACGTTGTCCAAACAGGTCATCAAAGCAAGCGCACGGAGCATTTGCCGAGTATCTTCGTCTTGCTCTTCTCCAATCGTCGAATTGATAAACTTCTTAAAGTCGTCAATCTGCTCATCGTCAACGTTTTGAGCGTACTCGCAAGCGCCGATATGCAAACTTACAGCGCCTTTATATTTTACGCTATTCAACGAAACTTGATACGACAAATCCACAATTCCGTCAAAGAAAGTGTAATGCAAATCAATGCTCTTATTTAAGTCTACGGCATTGCTCAACGCCGCCAGTGCATTTGAGCCAATGACAAATTCGTCGTCATCAAGTTGGGTGCGCGCAGTCCCGTCCGCCCAAAAAATATCAAGACTACCAAGGCTTGCATCGTTAAGAACGTTGTTAAACGCATTCGTATATCTGCGCTCTTCGTTCTTAAAAGTCACGCTTCCGCCAGCATAAACTCCCAACAAATCCTTGTTATTACATTCGACAAACATATCTCTATAAGTCTCTTGGGCAACGTAGCCTACTGAATGATATGAATAATTGAAATATTGAACGCACTCTGCGCAAAGCATTTTGTAATTCGATTTCGACTTTATTATTCGCTTGGCGTTTGGTTTGAGTTGCTCGTACCTACCATCTGGATCGGCAATGGTATCGACCACGCCAACAACCTTCCACTCCTTGACGCCTCTTGGAGAGTCGACTTGAAAACGAGCATTCTCCACAAAGCTTTGCAAAGTTGCAATATCTTCCGGCTCAATATAAGTGGTTTTATCTCCGTCTGTCAAACTTATTCCGCCCAACGCAAATTGCTCATAAGTATATTTGCTCAACACTATCTCCGAAGAATTACTTGGCATTGTACCTGCAATGAGTCTATATTTCTTGCCGTTGATAATCTTATCTGCAGGCAGATATCCAGTCAATGCCGCATTGTAATAGACATCGTCACCATTTGTTCCCTTGACTTTGCGATTGTAAACAAACGACAGATTTTGCGAACTACCCCCATAAGATACTACTCCGTTAAACTCTATATCCGTCTTATCCTTGAGATACTTAATATCGCTACTCATTGCTCCGCCACCATCAGATACAATCGGCAATGCGTCGTAATGGTTATTCAAAATAGATTTGACTGTCGCCTTGTGAGTATTGTAAGACGCAACGGTATCGGCAAGCCCAAAAAATGCAAAGCTTATCACACACAAAATTATGGTTATAGCAAGCCTTATAGGATTAGTACGCATACTCTTGACACCCATTGCCAATGCCCGATTATATGGCAAACGGGACTTCTTGAGCTGTTGAGTATTTGCAGCATTACTTAAATCTCCAGTCTCACTCGTCATATTATCTTGACTTTGAGTATTCTTTATTTCGTCGTTTATTACTTCTCCGTCGGCAAGTTCAATTATTCTATCCCCATATATCTCGGCAAATTCTCTATCGTGCGACACCACTATGACAAGTCTATCTTGCGACAACTTTTTAAGCGTTTCAAATATCGCCTTGCCCGTTTCGCTGTCCAATGCGCCCGTAGGTTCGTCTGCCATTATTATCTTGGGAGCTTTGACTATTGCTCTCGCTATGGCTACTCTTTGCTTTTGCCCACCCGACAACTCGTTGGGTTTTCTGTCCGCATAACCTTCTAAATCAACTTCTTTGAGTATTTCTTCTACCCTTTGTTTGTTGACCTTTTGACTTTGAATCTCTAAGGCAAGAGACATGTTTTCGCCTACCGTAAAATCATTGAGTATATTGTACTCTTGAAATATGAAGCCTATATATGTATTGCGATAACTATCATAGTCCGCCATCTTAAAATCTTTGGACGATTTGCCGTTTATGACTATCTCTCCGCTATCTGCAAAGTCAATTCCGCCGATTAGATTGAGAAGCGTTGACTTACCACTACCCGACTTACCAAGCACAAATACCATACCCTTGTCGTCAAAAGACGTAGATATATCCTTGAGCGCCTGTACGGGAACGCCCTTCTTGGTTTTATACGTCTTACTAATATTCTTGAGTTCCAACATACTCTCTACCTATCTATCCTGTATGCTGTCGACGGGCTTTTTCCTGGACAGTTTATACAAAGGTATCGCACTTGCGATCACAGCAACGCCAACGCTAATTAAAGCAAGCAAGAATAACTGCAAGATGCCAAAATGCAATACGTTGAGAGTAATCATATTTAAAGCCGAAACTACGGCGTTGAAAACGAGACACAAAATTAAAGTTCCTATCGCCGACAGGACGAGCGTAATGCCTGCAATTATTGCGCTCTCGTTGGCGAATATTGCAAAGATATCTTTCTTCGTTGCGCCTAACGCTCGCAATATACCGATTTGCTTCTTTTGCGCCGTTATTGACGCAGCGATATAATTACCCATAAGCAAGATTGAGAACAATCCCAATACGCCCGCTCCCACCAAGAGTATAGGCGTAAGAACGGCGAATACGTTATTGAATGACGTAACATCATCATAGCGGCAATTAAGCACCATAAAACTTCTGGGTTGTGAAATATCGTAATCCATTCCTGCCAACTTCTTCAGCGCAACCTTATTGGCAGTCTTTGGCGCAATCAAATAAGTGAAAGTATTCTTTTCCAAATACTCGGATTCTTCGTACATCTTGTTGTTGACAACGAAATTGCCGGGCATATCTTCGCTTGGAAAGTATACGCCAACTATCACGGGGTCATTGACAAACTCAATTTGTGACAAATCATAAATCAAACTATCATAACTTATATCAAACTTTTGCGGATTAATTTTCTTTGCGCTTGCCGGCGAAGTAGTGAGTTTGTAATTAAGATACCACCTATCTCCCAAAGTCTTAAAGATATACTGACCGCTTTGTCTGCCCGTAACGTTGTCATAATATCCGCCTATGCGTTCAGTATTACCTTGCATCAACGTACTAGTATCTAAATAACACGCATATGACCAACGCCAATGTTTCTCTTGCATCGAATTGATATCAAGATTTCCTTCTCCATCGCGCATAAAATAACTCATTCCATCAAATACGTAATTTATTTGTTTGCAATAATCTTTATACTTCTCAAGTTCTTGCAAAGATATATTTTCCGCTTCTTCAAGCAAAGCGACTTCTCCCGCCCCGCCATTTCGCATATTATAATCTTTAACATCTTGATTTAATGAAACTAAATCATCAAAATATGTCTTGGAATGAGTGAAATTTTTGTTGCTATATTCATTTGGTGGATAAAGCGCATCCAACGCTATATCGACTCCCAAAATTATCTCATTGTTGGCAAGTTCTCTTCTTTCGCCTTTTCCGTCAATCCACAATATATTTCCCGCATTACGAATAAATTCGTCGCTTGCAACGCCCGCAAATCTCGCCATATAGTTTTGACCGTCCAAATACAATCGCCCGTCCGTTTCTCTTGCGTATTTAAAGTAAATTTGAGTTTTTGCAGAATCCACCAATTGTTGATAGGATTGCGGATTAACAAATTCCACGTTGAAATATCCGTATTTCAAATAATCCTCAAATTCTTGACTTAACTTTTTCATTTTTCCATCTTTGGTGTCCAACTCAGCATATTCTTTAAATATATTGTATCTACCGTCAGGATCAAACTTGGTATCCACGATTCCCACGATAAGCGCCTTTTCTCCCGTAAGTCTTGAAACCAAATATATCTTTCTATCCAAAAAAGATTGAATACTCTTAATTTCTCCCGGATAGATTATCGTCTCTTCTCTCGTATCTTTGTCATCAATTACAAGTCCGGCAATAGACATCTTGTCGAAGATGTACTTGGTAATGACGATTTCTTTTTCATTCTCGGGTAATTCGCCGTATAGCGTATAGCCCAACGTATCAAAAAGTTCATTCATTGCCGGTAGCGCACCGCCAATATCTTGTGAATAATATTTGCCACCTAGCAAATCTTCGTCATAATAAGAATAATACCTAGCGCAATTCGTCTGTATTACGCCTTGAAAATCAATACCCGTCTGCTCACGTAATTTTTGAAGATCATTATAGGAAGCGCTATTGATGGGCCTTTTATACTTTTCTTCATATAACAGCCCCGGTTTTACTATAATGCAGTCTTGATACATATCAGCCAAATAATCGCTTGCGCTATCCACTACCGAATAATCAAGCGCAGTTGCGGCAAGCCCAAATACCGTAAAACTGAAAAAACATAATATTATCGCAACCGCAAGTCTGAACCTCTTGTGTCTCAAAGTCTTTGCGCCCATCGCCAAAGCGCGATTATATGGCAAATGAGAATTCTTAAATTGTTGCGTTGCGGTACTGCTTAAATCGTTTGTAGTACTTTGCGTACTATCTTGATTTTGAGTGTTCTTTATTTCGTCGTTTATTACTTCTCCGTCGGCAAGTTCAATTATTCTATCCCCATATATCTCGGCAAATTCTCTATCGTGCGACACCACTATGACAAGTCTATCTTGCGACAACTTTTTAAGCGTTTCAAATATCGCCTTGCCCGTTTCGCTGTCCAATGCGCCCGTAGGTTCGTCCGCCATTATTATCTTGGGAGCTTTGACTATTGCTCTCGCTATGGCTACTCTTTGCTTTTGTCCTCCCGACAACTCGTTGGATTTTCTGTCCGCATAACCTTCTAAGTCAACTTCTTTAAGTATGTCTTCAACTCTTTGCTTATTATCTTTTAAGTTCTGCAACTCTAATGCAAGAGATACGTTCTCTCCGACGGTAAACTCATTGAGTATATTGTACTCTTGGAACACAAAACCGATATAAGTATTGCGATAACTGTCATAATCAGATGGTTTAAAATCTTTGGACGACTTGCCGTCTATGATTATTTCTCCGCTGTCGGCAAAGTCTAATCCGCCAATCAAATTGAGAAGCGTTGACTTACCACTGCCCGACTTACCAAGCACGAAGACCATACCTTTAGCGTCAAATGACAAAGATAAATCTTTAAGCGCTTTCACGGGTACTCCCTTCTTGGGCTTATACATCTTACTAATATTCTTGAGTTCCAACATAAAATGCTCCTATTGTAAAGACACCAACTGCTACCAGAAAGTAGCAATTGATAGAGTTGGTAATTTAGAGAAAACCAACTCTATTTATGAAAAACTTTGCCTTAATGTTGTTAGTATTACTATAACACATAAGTTTAGCAATATCAACGCATTTGTCCGATTTTTATACTATATTACGCAAGAGTGCTGCCTCCAGTTTTTCCAGCCTTACCATCTTCACCAGGCGCACCTTTTGAACCAGTTTTTTCGTTACCCCATATTGAAGTAACAGGGTCTCCTGGATCGCCACCTTCTCCACCTTTGCCAGCGTCACCACCCTTGCCGTCCTTAAGAATCAAATTATTAATATCACCGCTGAAACTATTGTATACTATAGATTTTCCGCCGTCGCCGCCATCTCCACCAAGCCCGCCTTTACCGCCGTCGCCTGGAGTAATAAACGTTACGCCTAAAGAACCATTTCGCCCTGGTCCGCCTTTGCCACCTTTCAAACCATCACTGCCATTGGCACCTGCTCCACCTTTACATTCCAACTTACTTCCAAACGACAGAATAACGGCACCAGGAAAATAGATTGCAACTGCACCTGCTCCACCATTATTACCAAATGTAACATCTATGCCTTTTGCGCCTATTTCTGTTTGCTCTTCTATCTTAACATTCACAACAGCTTCCTTGCCATTGCCACCTTGCACCTTTACATACTCTGCGCTTACAAGTAATGTTTTTGTCTCATGAACACACTTTATACCTGCCGTAGCTGCACTGAAATGAATTTTATTACCATATATTCCCAATCCCGCCACTTGATTTCCGCCATTAATATATATTTTCTTCCCTGATAATGTAAGATTTTGGCACAATATTGCGGCATTGGCCTCGTCCGCATTTACTTCTCCCGCAGAAAGCGTTACGCTATTATATGAGTATATCTCTAATTCGGAACAGTAATATGCATCTATTACACTACAATTGCTTTTTGCTTGCATATTTACATCGTCGAAATTAAGTGTCAATTTTGAACTTCTTGGCGACACAACAATTTTTGTGTCACTGCATGTGCCGTTGACAAAAGTAACTTCTTCAGCGCTAGATGCAATCGTAAACGTCATTCCTACCATCAATGAAAATCTTGATAAGTCAACATAAGTAGCTGCATCTGATATGGTATATTTGACACCAGAAGTCGGCTTTATACTACTTCTTGAGAAGTTACCTTTTATAGCCTTTGACAATGTAACACCACCCGCATTACTATAATACTCATTAATACCTAAATTAACGTAATTGAGCACATCTATACGCACCGCAACATTAGAATCATTCTCCACAGTCCAATAGTTAAATTTATAAGATCTAACGTATGCTGGCTTAAGAGTAATATTACCTTGATCGCCACTATAACTCGTCTGATTGCCGCTTCCTGAATAATTGTAACTTAATGCAACCTCAATTAGTTGGTCTACTAGCGATAAATTTACTGTAACTGCCTTACTTCCCTCTCTCCAATAAGGCGTCAAGTCATTGACGGTAATAATTCCATCAAAACTAAACAACTTGTCTTTTAAAGGTGTTGTAAGCAATACGTTATGTCCATAAAATTTTGACTCTGTGTATCCATAACTTCCCAAAGTACCAACGCTGTAACCGTCTTGCCCTACCTTGTAACTCTTGGAATTGATAATTACGTTATAATCAACATACTCCAATTCTGCGCTCAAACGTATTAAAGTGCTATCATCTTTACCATATCCTTTTGAGGGGTGATTAAACTCGCTTCCATATCCAGGAGTAAGATCGATAATTGAACTACCCAACGTAAACTTGATTATTGATGATGTCTTACTTAGCCTCCAACCTACGAGCGAATAGAGTTCTTGATTTTTATCAAATTTAAAAGCTTCTGATGGAAATAAAGTATTCGTTATTTCTTCCCCATAATATACGGCTCTTGATGAAGAAATTATTCCACCGTAAGGTAAGATAAATTCGATATAGTATTTCTCAATCTCCCATACAGGAGTAAACTTATAATAATCAACATTACCCTCTGACGAAATCTTTACGTGATCAAATGTCGAAAGGAAGTAACCTTGCTTTTTCCCCTCTTCCAATTGTATAAAATTATCCTTCATATTGACAAGCACCTGTATCATTGTGCCTTCAATTTGCAAATTGCCGGGGTTTTGTGAGACAATACAATCTCCAGTCCACCACTTTGACGTGCCGTCATCAAAGTTGATTTCCATCACAGCGCTTCTTAATGTCCAATCGGCAACAAGTGTAATTTCGTCAACTAACAATTCGTCGCTCATTATACCGTTATTGTCAGTAATTAAAATTTCGGTATTGCTTATTCTCCAACCATTGAAATCATATCTATCTTTGATAGGAACTGGTAACATTGCTTTTTTTCCATAATAATACTTTGTACCAGTGGCATCGTTGTAAATATTTCCATCAACGTAGAATGTAATATTAACCTCTTGAAGATATTCTTTAACTGTAATTATACTATTTCCAGGCACTGATAATATTATGTAATGTCGTCCAGCTTTAAGCAAATATCCATGATCCAACTCCACTTTATTTAGAGCCGCATCATAAACTTCAATGTCACCTCTACCGATAGAAGTTATGTCAAGTCTAATCATTTCTTCTAAATTCAATACGTAAACACTTAAATAACTTGATACAACGTTATTATCACCGTATTGCAACGTCTCTCCGTCAATATAAACTTTTATCTTTCCTCCCAATTGTCTCTTAATGAACAGATAAGTCGAATCTTTATACAAATCACACCAACTTACATTTTCTGCAATAAGTGTATTATCTTTATATACATCATATGTACCAT
>WSNH01000055.1 GCA_013316135.1 Clostridia bacterium | reverse complement strand
TATATATACAATATTTTGGAGGTTTATATGGAGAACAATACACTCTCGGCTAGCGTGAAAGCAATTGACAAGGCTACAAAGAACGTCAAGTCTTTTATCGAAAGCATTGTTGACGCCGAAAGTTTTGTCGAGACTGACGTTTTTCTTACTGGAAAGAGTTTTGACGACGCTCAAGAGGCTTTGGGCGAAGGCGTTGTCACGGGATATGCTACGCTAAGCGGCAATCCGGTGCATATCTTTGCGCAGAATGCCGACGTGCTTAAGGGAAGTTTGAGCGAGGCTCACGCCAATAAGATTTACAAATGTATGCAAAGGGCTATCAAAGCTGGTACGCCGCTCATTTCCGTCATAGACAGTTGCGGCGCAAGAGTAGGCGAGGGCGCAAGCGTAATGGAAGGATATGCAAAACTTATTGCAAGCGCATTTGAAATTGCCGACGAAGTACCGCATATTTGCATTGTCAAAGGCGTTGCAGTCGGAATGATGGCTACTTTTGTAGCGGGAGCAGATTTTGTCTTTATGTCAAAAGACGCCGTTATGTCTGTCAATTCGCCTATGTATCTCGTATCCGACGCAAAGGCGTTCCCTGTTGATTATAAGGCTAAACTTGGATATAAAGCGTACGAGAGCAACACTGACGTGGCTCAATTTGTATACAATGACGCAAAGGATTTGGCAAAACAACTTCAAAAACTTACTTCCGTATTGTTGTCAGACGAGGGAGAATCAAATGACGATCCCAACAGAGTAAACCCCAATCTTGAAAAGAAAATTTCCGCAAAACAAAGAATAGAATATATATTTGACCAGAAGAGTATCGTAGAGTATTGCCCCGAGTATGCGCCTCAAGTCGTATGTTCGCTTGCAAAACTCAACGGCATTTCCGTCGGCGTAATTGCTACGGAGGGCGATTATATTTCTATCGAGGGTCTTGATAAGGCAAATTCATTTGTAGAGAAGTTGGAAGCGTATAATATTCCGCTCATAACTCTCGTAGATTCGCTTGGAGTAAATTCCACGTTGGAGCAGGAAGTAAAAGGATTTGCAAAACGTACCAACGATTTGATGAAGACTATTGCTACCAGCACGATTGCAAAGATTGGCGTTGCGGTGGGCAACGCGGTGGGCTATGCTTACAGCGCTTTGATGAGCAAAGCAATAGGTTTTGATTATACGTTGGCTACCTCAAGCGCAGTCGTAGCGCCGGTAGGTATGCAGGTAAGCAAAGTAATTGCTACCGATCAAATCAAAGAACTCAAAAAGACGGCTAAAGAACTTGAGCAAAAGTCTGACGTAGACGCTGACGCATTGGCAAAAGCAATGGCTTATTTCCAAAAGGTTATGAACAATATTTCAATCAAGGGCAAGAGTGAAGACGAAGTGTATGCTCAAATGCAGTCTAATCCGCTCGTTGCGGCAAAAGACGGATATATTGACAACGTCATCGAGGCTACCAATTTGAGACCCTATCTTGCTTCGGCATTGATGATGGTGTTGGGTATCTAAAGGCGGTATAAGTATGTCAAAGAAAAAAATAATAAAAACAGTTATTATTTGCTTAGTCTTAGTCGCTTTGATTGCAGGCTTGATTACAATGATGGTATTGCCGCAAGATTACGGCAAGCCCGATTCGCTTGATATCGGCAATAGTAATTTCGGACAGAGATTACTTATAGGATTGCAAGTTGCTTTGCTTGGTATCGGTACCGTATTTGTAATGCTGATACTTTTGATTTTTGTCGTTACGCTTATGAGGTTAATATTCCAAGGCGCAGGCAAGTTGAAAGAAGGACAGGCGGCAAAAAAGACGCAGTCTTTGCAAAAGCAAGAAACCATAATTGAAGAAAAAGTGGCAATCGAGGAAGAAGACGAAGAGATTGTGGCTGTCATTATGGCGGCGCTCAACGCTTATTACGAAACACAGGAAGTGACTTACAAGTCCAACCTCAAATTCAGAGTTCGCTCTATTAAAGAAATTTAATCACAATAATATAAAGTTAGGAGAATTTATTATGCGTAAATTTAATATCAATGTAAACGGAAAAACCTATTCGGTAGAAGTAGAGGAGACTACAGACGGCGCAATAAGCGCGGTATCTGCTCCAGTTCAGGTTGCGACTCCAGTTGCAAAACCTGCTCCCGTAGCGGCTCCTGTCGGCAACGGCAAGCCTGTTAAGTCGCAAATGCCCGGACTTGTCAAGAAACTTTGCTTTGCAAACGGCGCGACTGTCAAAGAAGGAGATGCAATTATTATTCTCGAAGCAATGAAGATGGATACTCCTATATCCGCTCCGTTCTCAGGTGTAATCACTTATTCTACTTCAGAAGGCGCAAATGTTGATTCCGGCGCAGTCCTTTGTACGATTGCATAATCATTGATTTATTGGAGGCAAAATGTTTAACATAATTACAACGCTTCAATCGTTTTCAATGGTAGAATCGCTTGAAAACCTGTGGCGCAGCACTGGATTTATGACGTCTTTGACACCGATATGGCAAAATTTGGTAATGATGGCCATCGCGTGTCTGCTCATATATCTTGCCGTAGCCAAAGAATTTGAGCCAAATCTTCTACTTGCAATCGGTTTTGGTATGTTTATTATAAATATTCCCGGCGCATACAATATTCTGTATGGTACATACGGATATACGTTTGCTGTCGACGGAGAAACATTGATGTACGGCGAACAGGCTTTGTCAGGTACGATTACAGAACTTGCAAATATTCTTGGAATTGCCGAGGATACATTGAATTCTTTGAGTATGGTCGACAAAGTCAAACTTATTGAAGATACGATATTTGCATTACCTCAGTTTGAGGCAATAAAAGACAGTATAGTCGTATCACACGAAGTGGTAGCAGACCAAGGCTTGTTTTTCTATCTTTATAAAGGCGTAGAGTGGGTAATATATCCGCCTCTTATCTTCCTTGGAATCGGCGCAATGACAGATTTCGGTCCGTTGATTGCAAATCCAAAATCGCTGATTATGGGCGCTGCGGCGCAATTGGGCATCTTCGTAACCTTTATTATTGCTATAAATATAGGTTTTACTGGCGAAGAGGCTGCGTCAATAGGTAGTATCGGCGGCGCAGACGGTCCTACGGCTATTTATGTTACAGTAAAATTAGCGGCCCACTTGTTGCCTGCAATTTCCGTAGCGGCATATTCGTATATGGCTCTTATCAAGGTAATTCAACCGCCTATTATGAAACTTCTTACTACAAAGAAAGAAAGAGGTATAGTAATGGAGCAGTTGCGCCCCGTATCTAAGACGGAAAAAGTAATTTTCCCAATTGCAGTTACCGGTATTGTAGGTATGATTTTGCCGTCGGCAATTCCGCTTCTCGGTATGTTGATGCTTGGCAACCTTATGAAAGAGTCGGGAGTTGTTCCGAGACTTACTAATACTGCCAAGAATGAACTAATCAATATTATTACGATAATTCTCGGCGTAATCGTGGGAAGCAAAGCTACTGCTGATGTGTTCTTGAATACAAGCACGCTTTTGATTATTTTGATAGGCGTATTTGCATTCGCGTTCGGTACGGCGGGAGGATTGCTTATCGGTAAACTTATGAGCAAATTATCAAAGGGTAAGATCAATCCGCTTATCGGTTCGGCAGGCGTATCAGCTGTGCCTATGGCGGCTAGAATTTCGCATATGGTTGGTCAAGAGGAAAATCCCAACAACTATTTGCTGATGCACGCAATGGGACCTAACGTAGCAGGCGTTATCGGTTCTGCCGTTGCAGCAGGCGTGTTGCTTGCTATATTCGGCGCATAATACAAAGAAGAGGTATATAAATATGGTTAAGATTACAGAAACTATTTTGCGTGACGCTCACCAATCTCAAGCGGCTACTCGTATGAGACTTGACGAGATGTTGCCAATGTGCGAAAAATTGGACAACGCAGGTTATTATTCTATAGAGTGCTGGGGCGGCGCGACATTTGACTCCTGTCTTCGTTTTCTCAACGAAGATCCGTGGGATAGATTGAGACAGTTAAAAAAGGCTATGCCGAAGACCAAGTTGCAGATGCTTTTCAGAGGTCAAAACATATTGGGATACAAGCACTATGCCGACGACGTCGTAGACGAATTTGTCAAGAAGACGATTGAAAACGGTTGTGATATTTTGCGTATCTTTGACGCGCTCAACGATCCCAGAAATATGGCTCAGGCTATAAAGAGTTGTAAGAAATACGGCGGTATATGCGAGGCTACTATATCTTATACTACATCTCCAGTTCATACCAACGAGTATTTTATCAATTTGGCAAAAGAACTTGAAGATATGGGCGCAGATAATATCTGTATCAAGGATATGGCAGGTATATTGTTGCCTTACGTCGCCTATGACCTTGTCAAAGGTATGAAAGCAGTGCTTAAACCTTCTACTTTGATTCATTTGCATACTCACCAAACTGCCGGAACAGGCAACCAGACATATCTAAAATCTATTGAGGCCGGAGTAGATATAATTGATTGCGCGTTGAGCGCTTTGGGCAACGGTACGTCACAGCCGGCTACGGAGCCTATGGTCGCAATATTGAAAGGAACAGAGTATGATACCGGACTTGACGTGGCATACCTCAACGAGATATCAAATCACTTCAAAAAAGTTGCTGACAGACTTAAGGCTGACGGGTGGTTGACGGATAAGTCTTTGGCTACAGATGTAAACGCTTTGATTTATCAAGTGCCGGGCGGAATGCTTTCCAACCTCGTAGGACAACTTAAAAAAGCCAATGCTTTGGATAAATACGAGCAAGTTTTGGCAGAAGTCCCCAATGTAAGAAAGGATCTCGGTTATCCGCCGCTCGTTACTCCGACAAGCCAAATAGTAGGTACGCAAGCAGTTTTCAACGTACTTGCCGGAGAGAGATATAAGATGGTTTCGGCAGAGACCAAGGGCGTATTGAAGGGGGAGTACGGAAAACTTCCAGCAGAGCCAAACCCTGATGTTATCAAACAGGTTCTTGGTGACGCTGAGAGAATTACTTGCAGACCGGCAGACCTTTTGAAACCTGAACTTGCAAAGTACAGAGAGGAAATAAAAGAGTATATAGAGCAGGACGAAGACGTATTGTCTTACGCGCTTTTCCCGCAGGTTGCGCTGAATTTCTTCAAGTATCGTCAGGCAAACAAAAAGCACGTAGACAGAGAAGTTGGAGATACTGCAAAGGGTATCCAACCTGTTTGATAGTCGCATAGTATCTAATTATAAAAAAATTTTTAAATTATATATGTATTAAAGGGAATTTTCGTAAAAATACGATAGTTCTCTTTTTCTTTATCGGCATATTATTTTACTTTTGTTTGGTTTTTTGCTAAAATAAAAATATGAATATATTATTAGTAAACGACGACGGAATATACAGTAGCGGAATTTTAAGACTTGCGGAAAAACTTTGCGTTGACAATGAGGTTACAGTAGTTGCTCCGCAAGGTCAAATGTCCGGGACCGGGCATAGTTTTACGCTTTATGGATATGTGAATTTCGTTGAGTTGAATTTGCTTGAAGGAGTTAAGTGCTTTGCCGTCAATGGCACTCCTGCGGATTGCGTCAAAGTTGCTTTAAATTTGATATTGAAGAAAAAGCCGGATTTGATTATAAGCGGAATCAATAAAGGATTTAATCTCGGAACTGATATATTTTATTCAGGAACAGTCAACGCCGCTTTAGAAGGCGCAGTGCACAATATCAAATCAATTTCTGTGTCGCAAGAATATACTCTTGACAATTTTGAATTATCATCTGATTTCATAGCAAGAAATTATCGCAAATTGCATCAATTATTGCCGCAAGACGCGCAGACTATATTCAATATCAATATACCGGCAGGCAATAATAGTGAGATTGCAGGAGTTAAATTTGCAAAGTTAGGCGTGAGATATTTTGATGAAAATTACCGTTATGAGGAGGGCTTTGGGTATAAAGCCCACTGTCGGTGGACGCTTTCTGAAAATACCGCGCAAGATGACGACGTGCTGCTGTATGACAAAAATTTTATTATAATTTCACCTGTAAAGAACGATTGGAACAATATAGAATTTTTTGAAAAAATTAAGAATGAGATAATAGAATGAATGCAATTGTAATAGGCGGCGGAGCAAGCGGAATGATGTGCGCGATATTGCTTGCGCAAAAGGGCGCTGAAGTCACTTTAATTGAAAAGAATGAAAAGCTTGGAAAAAAATTATTTATTACTGGCAAAGGACGATGTAATTTGACTAATAACTGCGATTTGCACGACTTCTTTGCTAATATAGTTACTAATAGCAAATTTATGACTTCGGCATTATACGGATTTTCTCCCAAAGATACGATTGATTTTTTTGAAACCAACGGAGTAAAATTAAAGACAGAGAGAGGCAACAGAGTGTTTCCTCAATCAGATAAGTCGAGCGACATAATAAAGTGTCTTGAGAAGACTTTGCGCTCGTCCGGCGTCGAAGTAAGATTAAATACGGCTGCAAAGGAGATTTGCGTTGAAGACGGCTGCGCATACGCAGTCAAAACTACCGGCGGTGAAACGATTTCTGCGGACAAAATAGTCGTTGCAACGGGCGGAATATCTTATCAAGCTACCGGAAGTACCGGAGACGGATATAGATGGGCAAAGGAATTGGGACATAACGTGATTGAGCCAAAACCTGCGCTTGTACCAATATTGCTCAAGGAGCAGTACGGCTTGCAGGGATTGAGTTTGAAAAACGTAAGCGCAAGCATAGTCCGAGACGGAAAGACTCTGTTTTCGCAATTTGGCGAAATGCTTTTTACTCACAGCGGAGTGAGCGGACCTATAATACTTTCGCTTTCGTCGCTCATCAACAAGCATTATTCGGCAGGAAAGTTTGACGTCAAGTATAGTCTTTGCATAGATTTAAAACCCGCATTGGATAATGAGACTCTGCAAAATCGACTTATTAGAGAGTTTGCTCAAAGAAGTAACGTGGAATTGAAGAATATTTTAACTGCGCTTATGCCAAAATCTTTGGTGAGTGTGGTAATAAGGCAAAGTTGTCTAAACGAAAGACAAGTTGCAAACAGCGTAACAAAAGACCAAAGGGAAAGACTTGCTTTGACAATCAAAAACTTGACTTTTTCTATAGTCGGATTGGAGAATATCAACGCAGGAATTATCACGTCCGGCGGTGTGGATTGTAAGCAAGTCAATCCAAAAGATATGATGAGTAAGTTGATTAAAAATTTATATTTTATAGGCGAAGTATTGGACGTTGACGCGCTTACGGGCGGATTTAATCTTCAACTTGCATTTAGTACGGCTCATCAAATGAGCAAAAGTATTTAAAATTATTGCGATAATATATAAAATGATTGCAAAACAATGTCAAATACGTTAAAATATTACTACTAATCGGAGAGTTTATGATAAATATCGCCATTGACGGACCTAGCGGAGCGGGTAAAAGCACGATAGCCAAAATAGTCGCAAAGACATTGGGAATAACATATCTTGATACAGGAGCAATGTATCGGGCGGTTGCTTTACACGTGATAGGTTGCGGAAAAAATCCGTCGCTCGAAGATGACGTAAAGCCGCTTTTAAACGATATAAATCTTTCATATATCAAAGTCAACGATGAAAATCAAATATGTCTTAACGGTAACAATGTGTCGGAAGATATAAGACGGCACGAGATGTCAAAGTATGCCTCCGAAGTATCTAAAATTCCTGCAGTTAGATTATTCTTGGTAGATATGCAAAGAAAAATTGCGCAATCTACCGACGTAGTATTGGACGGAAGAGATATTACGAGTTATGTTTTGCCGGACGCAAAATATAAGTTTTATCTTACGGCGAAAGATACGGAGCGAGCAAAAAGAAGATTTGAAGAACTCAAAGCCAAAGGTCAGGAAGTGTCGTACGAACAAATTCTTGCCGACGTGAGAGACCGAGACTTCAACGATATGAACAGAGAGTTTGCGCCGTTGAAGAAGACAGACGATTCTTTTGAGATAGACAGTACAGATATGTCGTTGCAACAAGTCGTAGACATAATTTTGAATAAAGTAGACGAAGTTGATAAAAATAATCATTTGAAATGCAAAACTGAGCAAATTTCGCAAGTAAAAGACATCAATAATTCTGTCAATAAGCAAATTAAAAGCAAT
>WSNH01000054.1 GCA_013316135.1 Clostridia bacterium | reverse complement strand
CTGTTTTTCATAGTAATACTTTTACTTATCAATTCGTGAGAACTTGCCAAACTTATCAAAATGTAATTATCATAACCTCCATTGTATGACGGCTCGCCGACTTGTCCCCACAATGACAAATTGTCAATCAGATAATTGACACCCACGTCGTCCACGTCTTTATACGCCCTATAGTGCGTATAGCGTACGCCAGTATACGCCTTTCCTCTGTCTGCCGCAAGAGTAATTTTATCTCCTACGCTGTGACGGGAAACTGTCGAAATAAATCCCCAATAATCATCGTAGCCTTCGCGTTCGTGACCTATAAAATCTCTTGCTACCACGTTGGCTACGCCTCTTTTCTCATAATAAGGCGTATCAAACGTCAATTTCATAAAACCATTGCTGCCACTTGTAGCAACAACGTCTTTATCAATAAATTCCCCATAACTTTCTCTATATAAAATACCTGTATTGATTGCAACCCCATCTGACGGCAACTGTTCGCCCCAAGTATTGGTATAAGTTATATTCTCATCCATACGACTTTCTCTAACGGTCATTGATGTCATATCATAGGATTTAAAAGTGTATTTGGAAGTCGGAATAACGCTCGTCTCGTATCTACCTATATAATGATCATAAGTGGCATTGTCAATAGGAAAATAATAAAATGCAACTTTGCTCTTTATCATACCAACTCTTTTATATTTGCCAAGATAATTCTTGACGAAGACGCAATAACTTACGCTAATCGACATAGCGTTTTGATTATCTGCGTAGCAAGAAGAATAGATATACTCTTTTTCTTTATTATTAAGCAAAGCGCTGGAATCATTTACCAGTTCAGCATAGTCAATTTGGCTCTTGTCTACTTTGTTGAAAAGATAAATCGGATACAACACCGCGCCGTCTTGAGTAAATCCAATCAATTGCCAAGCAAGCACGTTGGAATTGCTATCTCTCTCGGGAATTAAAACATTGCTATTATTCAAAGCGCTTTCAAAGACACTTTGATTTTGCTTAACAGTCTGCAGATCTGTTATTATGGCGCTTACTCCCGAAAAATCACTGTCGACAAGTTGCTTTTGACACCCCTCAACATTGACAACGCCGGAGTCGGAAGAATTACACGCTGCAAAACAACAAATTAAAGAACTCAACAAAATTGTCAAAACTAATATCCAACATATTTTACTACTCAACTTTGACTTACTCATAGCGCCTCCTCCTATCCGGTACTTATATGCAATTATAGTATAACAAATAATTTTACCAGTGTCAATATGGGTTTTGCGATTTTATACACAAACTACAAGTACGTCACATTGCGACAAATCTCCCAATGTTTCAACAGATGCAAGAAAATATTATAGATCTCTTATGACTATATTGTTAGCCCCAACGATTGCTTTGATTTGATTGACGAAGTTGCCTTTTGGGTTTACGCCTTTGCCGTACTGCATAGGCTTGTCTGCGTCAAACATTCTAAAAATGACGATGTCATTGCCGGGATATACCTCCAATATCTCCAAAACCTGTCTGAACTGCTGTCTGTCGTCAATCTTAATAAATACCTTATGCTTTGCAAGGCTTGGTTTTTGTTCGGCTTCTTGAATCTTGACGTCGCTTTCTCCGCCCTCTCTGCGCCAAGGCTCTACGTCAAGGACATTGAGGTTGATACGTCCGTTGTTGCGTTTTACAGTCGCCCTTATCAAAACTATATTGTCGTTGACAAGCAGACCTCTGTTCTTCTCATAAGTCTTGGGAAAGAATACGCCTTCCATTTCGCCGTATAGATCTTCCACCGTGGCGTATGCCATAATACCGCCGCTTTTGGTGGTCTTCTTTTCTATCTTGGACAGCATACAGCCCATAGTGACAGTCTTGTTTTCGTATTGATTAATGAGTTGCTCTTCGCTCTCGTCAAGTTCTTCTTCGTCGAGGTTTTTGGAAAGCAAATCGGCAATCTTGGAGATATTGAAGTCAAACTTTTTTATCTCCTCCCTGTATTCGTCAAGAGGGTGTCCGCTGACATACACGTTGAGCATTTCTTTCTCAAGCGCCAAAAGTTGTTTATCTCCGTACTCCTTAAGGTAAGGGATATTGTCCTCTTGTGTGGAATCATCGTCTTCAAGCAATCCAAATAGGCTCATTTGTCCGTTGGACTGCATTTTCTTGTCGTGCATACTCACAAGCATAATGGATTCGTAACTTGCAAGCAGCGCCGCTCTGGTATGTCCGAAGCAATCAAAAGCGCCCGCCTTGATAAGGCACTCCATCATCTTCTTATTTACAGTGCCTGCTGGAAGTCTATTGAGCATTTCGCCTATCGACTTATACTCGCCGTTTGCGTTACGCTCGTCGACAAGCGCTTTCATAGCCGCTTCTCCGACATTCTTGATACCGCCGAGTCCAAAACGTAATCCGTCATTGTTTTCTACGGTAAATATTACGTCGGACTTGTTGATATGAGGCGGATATATCTTCTTATCGTAGTTTTTAACGTACCCAAGATATTTTGCTATTTCGTCAGACTTAGTGATACGGTTGTTGATAACGGCGGCAAAAAGTTCAAGCATATAATATCGCTTGAGATAAGCCGTCTGATAAGTCAGCGTCGCGTACGCCGCGGCGTGCGACTTGTTGAAAGCATACTTTGCAAAGTCTGCCATTCCGTCAAAAATTTTTTCGGCGTTTTCTTTGGAAATACCTCTCTTTATTGCGCCGTCTACCGCTGGAGCGGCTTTTTTTATAACGATACCCTGATCGTTGACGACTTCGGGTACTGCGTCGCAACCGTTGACAAATACGGTTTTTTCGGCGTTCATAACGTCAACTTTCTTTTTGCCCATTGCGCGTCGCAAATTGTCTGCTCTACCGAGAGTATAGCCCGCGCACGCTTGCACTGCTTGCATAACCTGCTCTTGGTATACAAAAAATCCAAAGGTTACGTCAAGGATACTCTCAAGTTGAGGAGCGTCATACTTTATCAAATCCCTGTTGGCTCTTGCATTGAGATAATCGTCGATACAACTCATAGGTCCCGGACGGTATAGAGAGATACCTGCAATAACTTCTTCCAAGTTCTTTGGTTGATAACTCTTCAAAAAGCCTTTCATACCCGCGCTTTCAAGTTGGAACACCGCTTCGGTTTCACCGGTGCCGATTAGTTTGTATACTTCGGGATCGTCGTATCCCAATTCTTCAAAGTCTATCTTTACGCCGTGATTTTTTTCTACGTATTTAAGCGCCTTGTCTATATCAGTCAAAGTCGTAAGTCCCAAGAAGTCCATTTTGAGCATACCCAACTCCTCGACTTCTTCTTTTTGGAATTGCGTCGTTATATCGGGACCGTTGCGCTGCAAAGGTACGTGGTCGCTGATGACTTCTTTACATATTACGACGCCTGCGGCGTGCTTTGAACAATTTCGCGGCAACCCCTCTATCTTGAGAGCCATATCTATTACTCTATGCATCTCGGGATTGTTTTCGTATATCTCGATTACTTCGGGATTGCGAAGTTTTAGATCGTCTTCTTTGGTGCTAGGGTCTCTGCCGAGAACTTTATCGAGCGTTACGCCGGGAGCGTTGGGAATAAGTTTTGTCGTGGAGTTGACTATATCCAAAGGCACGTTGTATACTCTTGCGACGTCCTTGATCGCGCCTTTGGCCTTCATAGTACCGAGCGCCAAAATCTGACATACCTTATCTTTGCCGTACTTGCGTATGACATAATCTATTACTTCTCCGCGTCTGTCCATACAGAAGTCTATATCGAAGTCGGGCGCAGAAACTCTTTCCGGATTGAGAAAACGCTCGAAGAACAGTTGATACTTGAGTGGGTCGAGATTGGTTATGCCGATTGCATACGCAATTATCGAGCCTACTCCGCTACCGCGCCCCGGTCCAACCGGTATGCTTTGGGTGCGCGCATAGTTGATAAAGTCCCACACTATGAGATAATACTCGGCAAAGCCGGTGCGAATGATGATGCCTAGTTCATACTCCGCTCTCTCCCTTATCTCATCGGTAATCGTATGGTATCTGCGTTCCAAGCCCTCGTAGGCGAGTTTTCGCAAATACTCCTCGGGCGTAGATCCGTCGTCGGGTTTATAAGGAGGATATAAGTCCTCTTTTTCAATACGCACATTGCACTTTTCCATTACCTCTATTGTATTGGTGACAGCCTCGGGACACCAACTGAATATCTCCATCATCTCCTCGTAACTCTTGAGATAGAATTGGTCGTTGCCCATTTCCATACCGGTAGCGTCGTTGATTGTCTTGCCCGTGTTGATACGCACGAGAATATCCTGCGCTATGTAATCTTCGCGATTGATATAATGCACGTCGTTGGTCGCGACCAACTTGACGCCTATCTCGTCGGCAAGACGCACAAGGTCATTGCGAATAGCCCTCTGCTCCGTCAAACCGTGATCTTGAAGTTCGATATAAAAATCTCCCTCGGCAAACATATTCTTAAGCCTCAACGCATACTCTTTTGCGCCATTATAATCTCCCGACGACAGCAATCTGGGAATACGTCCGGACAGACACGCCGAAAGACATATCACGCCTTCGCTGTGCCTCTCAAGCAAATCAAGGTCTATTCTCGGCTTGTAATAATATCCGTCTATATACGCGAGCGAATCCATCTTGACAAGGTTTTTATATCCCTCGTTGTTTTTGGCGATAAGCACCAAGTGATTGCGCTCTGCGCTGACATTGCTCTTCATATCTTCGCAAGTGTAGAACTCGCAACCAATTATAGGCTTGAGGTTACGCGCGTTGGCTGCCTTATAGAAAGTATACGCGCCGAACATATTGCCGTGGTCGGTGAGAGCGCACCCCGGCATACCAAGTTCTTTACACGCATCTAAAAGCGGGGACTTCTTACCCTTAGTAATTCTCGCTAGACCGTCCAAAAGAGAATACTCCGAGTGAAGATGCAAATGCACGAAAGGCTTTTCGTATCTGTCGTATACGCTGTCTTTGTCCTCTTTTTGGGAATTGGCTGACTTGGCAATTTTTTGCGTGTCAATGCTTGACGTAGCCTCTTTTACAGGCTTGTCCGCAAGCAAATCTTCAATGCTGTCTAAAAGTCCTCTGCTAATGCCGTCTTTATTTTCTTCCATTCTCTACCTTCTTTGCAATGTCCAAAAGTTTGTTGAGATACCTCGACAAACTTGTCTTACTCGTGCCTAATATATCTGCAAGTTCTTGCATACTTGCGTCATAATTCTCTACTCTTGCGAGTGCAACCGCTTTGAGTTTTTTGTCGACCTTATCGAGTTCTCCGCTCTGCTGCAAAACCTCTATTGCCTGCAAATACTTCTGCGCGCTGTCGACCGCCTTCTTGTAATGCGCCATATAGAGATTGCTTTGCCTGTTAAAGTCGTTTTCTTTTTCTCTTTCCGCCATAATATTGTTGAGTTGAAGTACGCTGTCCACCGCTCCCGCCAAAGCAAGTATATCCGCAATATCGTTACCGCTGCGCGATTGCAAAATATTGACGCTCTTGCGCTCGTATACCTTGACGGATATCTCCATATCCTCAAGCACCTTGACGATACGCTCGCAAAACGCTACGTCCAAAAAGAAAATCTGCAAACAGTAATTTGGATATTCTTCGTCGGGGAACTGCAACTTTGCTCCGCCATAAACTATACCCTTGAAGTACGACTGAAACATATCTTTGTCAAGTATACATTGAAAATATCCTTCTTCGTCTTCAAATATAAATTTATCTCCCTCAAAATGCGACAGAGACATCGACGAAAGCAACTCGTTGGCATACTTATCCTTTATCTGCAACTTTGGCGTCTTGTCGCCCTTTCTGCCGTCTACGACAAAGAAAATCTCGCCGTCTGTAAACTCCTTGAGCATTGCCGCGACATCCGACACGTCTTCAAAACTGTCAAGTTCCAAGGTCAGAGTGATTGACTTTTTATATACGTCAATACCACCTCTCATCTTGACAAGAGCCCGCAAAAAAGCAAACCTATCCTGCCTTGCCTCCGGGGCTTGCAATATTGATTTCAACAAATCGCTTTTTAACTGTGAAGTAAAATTCATTATACGCCTTTGAATTGCTTGTCCGCGCTGTCAAGATTTGGAGCGCAACGCGAGTTTTTTGCCATCTATATTTGCTATACGCTCTTTAGGTATATTAAATCTTTCGACAAGCGACTTTGCAAAGTCGCAACTACCCACATCCTTGCTCCTATGCGCGTCTGAATCGAGTACGAATTGGCAATCCGTTGCAAGCAAATACTCAATATTATCGTCGTTGGGAGTGCGGTGTCTCGAAGAGAGTTCAACGTACGTGCCGTAGTCAGCGCATACCTTGCCTATCTCTTTATAATCTATATCAAGTCTAAAACCGGGATGCGTGAGAATATCTATCTTATGCTTTTGGACGGCATTGACGTACATTGCCGTATTACGCGCTATCTGCCCCTTGGTAGACTTCAAAGTATACTTAGTGAGAGCATTCCAAGTTATCTTAAAATAATCTGCAAACTTATATGGGAAAGACGTCAAATGATAACCGGCAATGAGTATATCCAACTTCTTTGCGTCTTCTTCAGTGACGTCGATCTCACCATCCGTACCCAATATGTTTGCCTCAATGCCCATAAGCAAAGTAAGGTCGGTGTAATGGCTTTGTACTTCCTGCAGGTCTTTGCGTATTGCGTCGTATTTTTTGGAACTTACTCCGATAAATGGGTGGCGTACTGCGTGGTCGGTAATGGCAAGTATCTCCAAGCCCTTTTGACTTGCCGCAAGAGCGTTGTCGGCAATACTTCCCTTGCCGTGAGAATACGTAGTATGCGAATGATAGTCCGCAGTAATTCTTAAGTCCACAGCATTGCCCTCCCTTTATTAGTCAACATTGAATTTAAGCCCATTCGATTCACTACGTTTTGCTCAGATTAACATTAAAAAGTCATTGACGCTCAAGCCTATTTATGTCATTCCGACCGTAGTGGAGAAATCTATACACATTATTCTTAGCGAACTCTAGAATATATTTCGTCACATTGGTAGACACGTCTAGTATGCTTTATTTCAAGTCAATCGAGATTGCGTATATCGGGTAAATATTCTACTTCATATTTTAACTTAACGCCAAAGCATTTGTCAACCTCTTGCCTTGCATAATCGGCTAGCCTTAGAAAATCCGCAGAAGTTGCTCCGCCTATATTGAGTATAAAATTTGCGTGAATATTGGATATCTGCGCGCCGCCTATCCCATACCCTTTCAGACCTGCCTTGTCGATATAATATCCCGCCGACATAATACCCGACTTTTTGAACACGCTGCCGAGAGACTTTCCCTTTGGTTGAGACATCGCCCTTGCTATCGCGTATCCCTTCATATCCTTGCCGATACGCTTTTTATCTCCTTCGACGAGTTTTATTCCCACGCCGACGACTATACCCATATACTTGACATTGGAATGACGATAGGCAAAGTTCAAGTCCTTTGCCCTAATCCGCTCTATCTTCCCATCGACAAGAATATCAGCATACTCCACGACGTCGCCGAGTTCTCTGCCAAAGGCTCCGCAATTCATTGCAAGTCCGCCGCCCATACTGCCCGGTATTGAACACAGTCCTTCGATTCCGCTCAAAGAGTTTTCTGCGGCATATCTGCATACTACGGTCATTCTCTCGCCTGCAAGCAAATATAAATTATTGCCCTCAAGCGTCTTGCCTTTAAGCCTTTGGGTGGATATTACCACGCTGTCTACGCCGTCGTCACTAATCAGCGTGTTGGAACACGCTCCCAAAGTGATATATTCTACTCCCTCTGCGTCCAAAATACTAGTTGCTTTGAGGAGTTCTTCCGCCGTCTTGGGATATGCCACGCAAGCCAAATTACCACCGCTACCAAACGTAGACGGCGACGGCGCGTCAAACTTTACTTCGCATATATCTGATAAAAAAAATAAGTCTTTCACAATGTATTATATGCAACATTGCAAAAGACTTGTTATGATTTTAAATTTAACTCACGCTATGACTTTAAAAATAATTGCAGTTGCTATCATCAAAACTATAAGCACGAAGTTACAACAGCAAACTATTTTCAAAATCTTTCTTCGTATTTTTATTTTTTTCTCCACTTCTTCAATTAGAGAATTGTAAGCATTTAACAGTTCTGTATTATCTTC
>WSNH01000002.1 GCA_013316135.1 Clostridia bacterium | reverse complement strand
ATCATAAGAGAGGGAATTATGAAAAAGACTAAGTTGATTACGGTTCTTTTGCTGTTAGCCGTGTTGGCTACGGTGTTTCTTGCTACGCTTGTAGCGTGCGAGCCTAAACCGGATGGGGGAATTAGTGGCAATCATACGCCAAGCGGAGACCCCAACGAAACGCCGTCCGGTAGTAATGACGACATATGGAAACCGCCGACTCCTTCGGGCAATCCCGGAGGTAATACGCCGGAGATTCCGAAATATACCTCCAAAGAGATGCTCAATAAGATCATCGAATCGGTGGAGGTGCCGGAGCAGGTTCTAAATCTTGACGTATACGTCAAATTTGAGAATGAAGATCAGGTGACGACAATTAATTTAAAGGGCAATTTCTACAGTGAAGTTCGCAACGAACTGTGTTTAGCCGTTTATCAACAGCAAAAAGGCGAGGCTGACTCGCAACGGCAGTTGGTTTTTGCAGTTTACATAGTAAATGACAAGATTTATATAGACAGAGCGGACGGAACTCCACTTATTTATCTGTCGGATTTCGACTTTAATTACATAATCCAGATTATCGAAGGCGCAGGCGGAATGGTGTCAGACTTGACGGGCTCTTTGGAGCAGTATATGGGACTGATAGACCTTGTGTTTAACGTCTTATTCGGCGTGCCCGAAGTGAAAGTCGGCGAAGACGGTTCTCAGTCTCTTGCAATGGAGTTGAGATTAAAAAGTCTCTTGAGCAATGTTACTACTTTTCTACCATTCTTGCCCTTTGATATCCCTATAGATATCAAACCTCTCGTAAATTACTTAGCAGATTTAATTCCCGACGAAACATTATATATAAAGGCAGATTTTGACAGCGATAGCAATCTTAAAAATGTCGGTGTCAGCGGAGTCGAATTAAATGGTAACAAAAACACCTTTGATTTGAGCGCAACTATAGATATACGCGATGAGGCGGATACTGATATAGGTTTACCCGGCAATTTGGCGGATAGAGCCATATCGGAATTTAGTTTTACAAACTTGCAATTTGACATCGACTTGATAGTGGATTCCGTCAAAGACGAAAGCGGTCATAATAAGAATTTTGACCTTGGCAAGATGATCAACAGTTTTCTTGGAGAATCCACGACCATAAGAATCCCCGAAGGTTTGTTGCTTCTCAATGGCGGTACTGGAGTGAGACTCTCATTTAAGTTGGACTTGGATCTCAATTACGATAAGTTGCCGCAAGACAACAACAAAGTCGCAATAGAGTTGTATCTAATCAATACTGACGGCACGCTTGTGGATAAGAACTTCAAGCCTCAAATGGGAATTTATTATAAAGAAGGTAGTTTTTATCTCAATACGGATAATATGTTGCCTCAATATCTCAACGGATTGAATATAAAACTTGACGCAGGACTCGACGATTTGGTATCAAAACTCGTCGATATCATTACCGACGCTATTGACGGCGTATTCGGTCTTGATTTTGCAGGACTTCGCAAGAGCGAAATTCAAGTAAATGACAACGGATCTTTGACGCTTTCAAGTATGTCTGCAGTAGAGAAAGTGATGTCTTCAACCAGCGCAAGCGTGGTTGCGCTTGCTAAAGAAAACGACGGTAGTTATAAACTCTCGGCAGGTATTGGAAATTTTGTAGATATGTTGGCAAATCTCTTGGGTCTTGGAGGCGTGAAAGAAAACGGCGTCGTGACAGTAGAACCAAATATATATACTGACGACACCAGTATCAAAGTTGTAGTCAACGATAATTTCTTCAAAGTGCTCGGCGGTCTTATACCGCAATTGAAAAACGTGTCTTTGCCGGACGAAATAGGCGATATAATATTGTCTATCAACACATCCGAAGTGGGACTTGACAGCGTCACGGTAGAAACTGTGCTCAACAATACGTCTCAAGTTGCTGGACCTGAGGACAGCACCATTACGATTACTGATCCGGCGTTTGCGATACGTCTGGGAATAGGTCAGTTTGTAATAGGCTTTAAAGACGAGAATTTTGCAGATTATATAGACAGCAAAGTAGATATTGAAAATACCGATTATCTATCGTCGCTTAACGGCGTGATAGAGCATTTGCTGGGCGGTATTAGATTTAGCAGCGGCTTTTCGCTTAACTTCTCGGCAGGAACTTATGATCTTGCGCCATTTATCGCAGGATTCGGAGTGTCGGAAGTAGAATCGTCTCAAATATTGTGGACATTCGACAATGACTTTATATTGGACGCGTCACTCAATCTGCAAATTGCGCTCAACAGAACGGATACTGCAAGATCTATGATAGTCTTGGAGATGAAGACTGAGAGCGGTATAAAGGTGGGCGACCATCAGATTATCGAAAAAGATCAAGTCTTGCTCGGTATATATGGATATAATAATAATATTTATATAGATATTTCTAACTTCAATATTGCAGGTATAGTATTGCCTAAATTGAGTTTTTCGCTCAACTTTACGGATTTGATATACACGCTTCTCGACAATGTGATAGGCGATTTGCTAAAGCAAATTAACGTGCAGGGCGGAGATCTCAAGTTTGAACTTGATTTCAAGGAATTGCTTGGTCTTACGTCAAGCGTTGTAGCGCAAGCCGGCGAAACGCAGAATTCAACTTCGCGCCTTGCTACGTACGCTCAAACTCAAGAGGTAAATCCGACTGCGGCAATAATATTTGCATTCAATGCCGATAAGTTCATACCGTCGATTTCGCTTGCCGCAATACTTGCGGTACTCAGTGCAACCAACACCGATATGGGCAACACCTTGGCAGAGGCGCTCAGCCTTATGGAAGTCGATTTGTCGGTTGAGTTGGGAAGAAACGACGGATTTATCTTCTCCTTTAGCGGCGAATTTATACCAAAACTCGACAGCAACGGCGAGTGCGTATACTACTTTGACGACAAAGGTAATCAAATCGTAAAAGAAGAGGGTAAGATTTACAGAAACATCAAAGATAAGCCTGCAAGCAGCGAAAATATAGACAAAAACATTGTCTACTATACGACCAAGAAGTATAACTACGGCAGTGATATGAAACTGGTATTCTCGGCGGGAACTGACGATCACCGCGTGATAGTAGGTAATCTCGGAGAGCATAAGTATCCGATAGAACAAAAAGCGCAAGAATTTATTGATTATAAGTCAGATCTTATTGAGGCAATAGTCAGCACTGTGGGTAAAGCTTCGGTACAACTTGATATCGACCTCCATACTCTTGACAACGAGATGAATCTCACGCGTCTTATCAACGCGATTTTGGCAAACGTAGGTAAAAAACTCGAATTGCCTATATCTCTTGATCTTGACGATTGGGACGCGCACGTTCAACTTGCTTTGGCTTGGGATCTTGATTTGACGATATTCTCCAACAGTAAGATAATGCTTGAATTGAGATACGAGCAAAAAGTCATTATGGGATTGTATATCCATCGTAACAGTATTATCGTAGATCTTACGGGGCTTGGATTGTTCAGCGGAGAAATCGTCAATTCAAATATCGTGACTAAGGTATTCGGAATGATCGACGGACTTATAAAGAACATAGGCGATCTCGATCTCAACGATATAATCAACGATTTGTTGAAAAACAACGGTTTGCCTACCGTCGGAACAAAACCCGAAGAATCAGACAAACTTGCATTGGGCGAAGAAGTTGCTGCGGACGGCAGTGTTGCCACGCTTGGCGAAGGATTGGAAGTCAAAGATTTCATCAAGTATTTGACACAAGCAATCCATTTGGAGAATACGGCAATTGTCATTGACTTCACTTCTTCGATCATAAACGGAATGCTCAACGAACTTGTGGGCATCAATCTTGGACTTAATCTTGGACTTGACGGCGTATTCGACTTGTTTGGCGACAGTATCGAACTTGGATTTACAGTAGAAGATATCACAATGGATCTGTCTTTGAGTTTGTCGCTTGGCAAAGAGGTAACTATACCTATCAACTTCGACGATGTGCCGGACTGGGACGCATCCAGCGGAAGAGATTTTGCAAGAACGTTGCTCAATAATCTTGATATAGGATTTACAATTGATCTCGCCAACTATACCAACGACGTAGTCAATCTTCACGGACAAACAAAATATGGATTTATTGACGACTACAAGATGTATACGAGAATTATTATTGAAAAAGTCACTGCGTCTTCCGGCAAGAGATTGAATGGCGTCAAAAATAATCCGGTAGCAGCGCAAGGCTCATTCGTAGTCACTCTTGCTCATATCAACAAGGCAATGTACAATGATAATAAGTCAACGGACGCAAGCATAAAACCGCTTGTATATATAGTACTTGACCATAGAAAGACGTCCGGACAATTGATGTTGGCTATTTGTTCGGGCTTGGTAGAGTTCGTCGTAGATATAGGTGATACGGTAGGACAACAATACATAGATCTTGATTTGCTCGGTATGCTCGGACCGGTAATCGACGATTTGTTCTCAACCATAGACGGCGCGCTCGACGGCTTGAATAATCAGTCGGCAGAAACCGCAGCCCTCAGTGACGACGTTGCGATGCAAGAAGAAGAGCCAACCGGCATCAACAAAGTATTTGCAGATCTCGATGTAATTAAGTTGCTTGGAGAAAAGGGTATTATGCTCAATTTGAGAGCCAACGGTACGTTCAACGTGACGATTGAATTCAATCCATATCTTATCAACAAATTGTTGGATGATATAATGGGTTACGTCTTTGCTAAAGGCACGGGACACGAATCTCTTATCAATCTTAAAGAAATGGCGCCTGATATGTTCAGCAAGAGTTATTTGGATATGATAACTTGGACTAGAGAAACTTACGGCGCAAACGGAAAGAGTAATACGCTTTGGGGCGATTTGCAAGCCAACCTTACCGATATGTTAAAAGACATCGTATCAGGTTTTGTACCGGGTGTAAGTTGGATGCTTACAGACGTGCTGCTTAACGGCGTTTATTCTCAAATAAGAAATATTGTTTCGGGATTATTGCCTTTTGCCGTGTGGAATACCGCTACGCTTGAAGTTAATATCGTCGACGCAACCATATCCAATATTCATTTCAGAGGACAGGATAACGGCGAGCATATTTATATCGACAATGACCCAAATAAGGGGATTGCATACGACAAAGGAAAAGATGCAAGAGGTTCTTGGCAAAATGCGAGTGACGGAGGTAAGGAAGGTTTCTTCACGGAGATATTTATTTACAACTCCTCAAACAGTGTGGGCGGATCCACTGCCGACGGTACAAATAACGGTATCGTGACTTGGGCAGATATTCCGACTAACATTACATTTATGCCTTATATCTACACTTCGGTTGACGCCGGCGTAAAAGAACTGATTAAGACAAACTTTGAAAATAAGGTGGCTATTTATCAGAAGGGTACCACTATAATGAGGTCAACCGTAGAGTTCAAAATCGTCAACGCCAACGGCTATGAGGAGGCTATGGGAGAAGAAAATCTCAAGGCTAAGTTAAGCGTCGCAGGCGAATTTAAAGTTAAAGCCATTGCCAAATTCTCGGGCGGAATTACTCGCACGCTTACGATTGACGTAGAGTCAAGAGACGACGGCGGCGGTCTTAAATACGTTGAGGACATCGAGATGCACGCTTATGACGATATGTTGCCCGACTTCTTGACGATATACACAAACGACGGCAAGTCAAGAAAGATAAATACAGAATATTTGTCCGTATCTAATTGGAGACCAAAAGATTATAAGGCGCACGACGTAGAGGCTACTGTTGCGTTTAAGAACGGAACTACGTTGCCAATGACGATACACTATCTTGACAGTACCGTAACTAAGATAATTATTGACGGTACCGAAGGTACGAATGTCAACGTCAATCTCTATGAATTTGACCTAAAGACGTCTAAGATAGAAGACTTTACTCCGTCAACGTTATTCTTTAAGTACCCGGACGGAAAGGCAGTGGGACTTGACATACTCAACGGATGGGATACTACGGAAGCAACGCATAATCTCTTTAGCAGACCTATAGATGTAGACGGAAAGTATTCTTCGGACGTAAGCGGCGGTATATTTACCATCACGACGAGTATTGCGGCATACGACGGTAGCGCTCAGCAGACGGTGGAACTGTCCTTTGTAGTCAAATCTAAGAACGTATATTCTTTGACAATCAACGGCGCGATAAATACAATCAATATAGATCCGTATAAGTACTATATGTATATGATTGGCGAAAGCGACGAAAATCCTTTCCCGAGCACGGTTGTGGCAAACTACTTGGATGAATATGCTAATCCAAATTACAATCCTGATATAGAGGGCGATTCCAAAATCATCAGAGACGAGTATGACGAAGAGGTCAACGTGATATGGAAGAACCTTGACAACGTAATATTTGATTGGAACAACAACAACGATACAGTCAACAAGGTCGACGTGGCTTTGGACAACAGCGCGTATCCCAACAGTTCGTTTACTTGGACTTTCAAGAAGACGGAAGTTGCCGTAATG
This sequence comes from Clostridia bacterium, assembly GCA_013316135.1. GTDB lineage: Bacteria > Bacillota > Clostridia > Christensenellales > UBA3700 > RACS-045. The sequence goes on along the minus strand of WSNH01000002.1, from coordinate 26,851 downwards.
AGAAATGAGGTGGAAGCAATATACTTTGACGAAGCGTTGACGCAATCTGCGCTCTTCATAGATCCTTTCCAATATCTCATCAACGGTAAGGGAACCGCAAACTTCCCGGATTACGCATACGTTCAGTTCACCAACGGCGCGGTTTACTATATGCCGATTGCTTGGAAAGGACTTGAAAACTTCAATATCAATCCAAACAGTCCGGCTCAGTTCATACAGTTTGAAGTAGTAATTGGTTTTGATCCTACGGCATATAACAGCACGGGGCAAATAGTCGATTACAGCGCTATCAACGGTACGCTTTTGCAAGAGAAATTCGTCAACGTGCAGGTTGAAGACCGTATACCTAGCGGTATAATGGTTGACGGAAGCGCGCTTGTCGGCGGAACGTATTATGTCGATCCAATACAGGTGCTCTATTACGGACAGAATCCATTCCCGGAGAAGGTGACGGTGAAATATATGAGCGGCAAGACTTCTGTACTTGAAGTGTCGGACGCGCATTGGGAGAGAAACTTTGCTATTACATTGAAGGGCAAGAAGAACCTCAAGGCTAGGCTTAGACTCAACGACGAATATTCGTTTGACATTGATGTGGAGATTATCGACAGAAGCAATCTTAAGTCTGATTTGACTCAGATGTCTATGGATCCGTACGTATATACCATTGACGAGAGAGGCAACAGAGTATACAATGTCTTCAATGACAACATCAACTTGTATCAATGCGTGGGTACGTTTGACCTCGAGACCTTTGCCGTAGTGGGCAGAACGCAATTCTCGGGTAGCATATCCGAAGATTACAAGACTTTCTTGAAATACGTGCTTACCTATGAGTTGGACGGCAGACAAGAAAGCATTATGGAGACAGATATAGATTATATCAAAGACTTCATTGCAAACAATATAGATTCTATTACGGTCATATCCGCAGAGGTATGGGAATACTTCAACGTACCAATCGTATGGGATTTGAGGGATATCAATTACAGCGTTGCGGATACCTATACCGTAAAGACGATAGTACAGGCTGCCGACGCTGCTTTCAACAAAGAGTACAAAGTCGACGTCGAAGTGAGAGCAAAGAAGGCTTTGACTATTTCCGGCGGCGTTCAGTACATTATGGTTGGCGGCACTAACTTGAGCGAAACGGCGAAGCTGACTCAAAGACTTACGCTGACCAAGACGGTCATATTCGATGACGGTACGTCGGGCGTCTATGAAGTTACGCTTGATCTTACAAAGATACAGTACAGCGACTCTAAGTCCGCTACGCTCAGATGGAGCAATGGCGCTGACGGTAATATGGTCATCACCGATTTGAGGACTAATACAGTCATTAAGTCGGATCAAGTTGAGGATTGCGCAATGAATATCGAAGTGACGATATGTAGCGGAGATATTGCTCAAACTTGCACGATGAAAGTCCACGTATTGGACAATCAGATGGGTTAATGGGGGATAATTAGATGAAAGGGAAGACTTTAAGGAAAATTAGTCTAATATCGATTTTTATAATTGCGGCGCTTGTGCTGTCTTTGGTTGCAGTGACGTTTTTGACAAATACTCAACCTAAGGCGCAAGCGGCGGCAGGCGTGCTCTATACGGCAGAGTATCAAGGTGACAACGGTACTCTTCCTAACGGACAGCATTACAACCGCGATACAATAGCCGCAAAATACGGCGTTTCTACAAGCCAAGTATTTTCCATCACATCCGGTGCAGAACTATACGGATTTCTCTCAGGGGAGTACAGCAGTTATAAAGTAGGGTTTCTTACTTGCGACGTAGCGATAGCCTATAATGCCACCAGAGAGGGGTATGATACTATCAACCAAAGCAGTTCTGCCGCTATATTTGACGATATATTCGACGGCAATGGTTATACCGTAAAAATTTACGGCGGCGTTGGTCTTGCGAACTCAACTGAAGAAATCAAAGACAATGAAGGCTATAGATCAACTTATAGAAACGGCGCGGATAGATATGACAACATCGATATTTGGTACGAATTTAGCGGTTTTTTAGTAGCGCAAAACTACGGTACTATTACCAACTTTACTCTTGACTATACTTCTCCCCACAACGTAATTGAGGCAGTATGGGGCGAGACCGGCAATAAGACGGGCGACTTGGGTATGTCTACCGTAGATAGACTTATGTCCAGTAGGGAAGGCGTATTTGCAGCGGGAATAGTTGCGGGACTCAATGGATACGGCGGTGTGATCGACAACTTGAAGATAAGCGTCAAAAATGCTTTTACGGTAATTAAAAGAGCCGGCAAGTCGGGGCTTTATCTTGAAAATGCAGGATACTCCGGCGCTATTGCGGGTAGAATAGAAGACAACAGCAAGATCAACAACTGTTGGGTAGATTTGGCTAACGGCGCAGGCGTATTTGCCGGCGCGCAAGGAAAAGCCACTTCAAATCCTTTGACAGACAATCACAACGCTTTGGCAGTCGCAGGCGGTCTCGTGGGAAATATCGACTCCGGTACTGCTCAAATTACTTACTGCGCATTGACAGGTAACGGACAAGTCAAGGCTTTTGCAAACAGAGCGGCAAAAGACGGAAAATTCAAGTCGTATTCCGGAGGTATCGCAGGAGGTTGTGTTAAAATTGCGACGGACTCCAGCGTAACCGATTGTAACAGCGATACAGACGTGCGCGTAAGAGTAGGTCAAATAAAAGGTATCATTTCATCTTGGACCGGTAGTAGATTTAGCAACTACAACAACAGACCGCAGGAGTCTATGGGGTCGCTTTTTGACGCTGTGGGAAGTGATGATGAAATAGAGAGTCTTGCAATTTTATTTAATCTTGAGACGTTGATGGACAATAATGCGTCGGGAAATCACGCTTTTAAACCTACCGCGCCTGATGGGAAACTCGTATTGGACGCTTCCGGTAATTTAAGAAATTGGTTGGAGATTAATCCGGCGTCCGAAGGCGGAACTATAACCGCTATGTTTGATATGGATAATCCTAACTATGATATAAGATTACATATAGTTGCGGACGGACACGACGAATTTAAAAACAGCGGAGCAATGGACTCTGTCAATTTGACTGGCTCGTCGCGTTATTATCAATATAAGATGCGCGAAGGCGAAGGCGGCGGCTTTATTTGGTCAGGTACTTTTTCAAACGATTACGATTCTTCAAATCACATCAGCCTTATACTTGACGATCCAATCTATGCCGAGATTTATATGATAGCTTCTACAAATGTCGGCAAATATAATTATGAATTCGGACGTATGGGAATTTTGGAATACAGCGACACCAACGGAAACAACGGAGTCAGACCGTATAACGGTACAGCGGATCCGCTTAAACTTCCGACAGTCACTATGACCAATTATCCTGCGTTTGATACGAGCGTATTTGCAAATGAAAATCTATGGAACATTTCGCGTAGCGGTAAAACCGTAAATATTTCTCAAGCGTATATGCCGGGCACGTACAGAATGAAGGCTGAGACTAAACTTGGCGAGCGTACGTACGGATATTATAACGAAACGGAGAGGATGCTTGCTTGGCAACCTAAGACTGATTATGTTTTTTCGATTTTGCAAGGCGTACTCGCTTTCGGTAGCGGAACCACGACTACGGACGGTTGGCAGGATCAAGTTACGTTTGAACTGACTATGAATAGCGCAAGCGACTTTGACAGTATAGAATTCCAACGTAACGGCGAATTCCCAAGCGATTCGGCAGACGGATTTAGAATAATAGGAGCAAGCGCGTACTATACCGTCACAGAGACTACCGGTAAAAACGGTACGGCGTATACTTTCTATGCCTATAAGAGGGACACCGTCACTGAAGAAAACGTTGTAGTTGCAGTCAGCGATAGCAGAACCGTTCGTATTGACAGAGAGGCTCCGGAGGTCGGCGAAATAGAGTATTATATGGTCGAAGACGGCGTAGAGAGACTTTTGTCCGAAGACGACTTAGAGTATATTCAAGAGCACTGGACAAAAAATCAGATTTTGGCAAAATTTTCCGTAAGCGACAATGGAAAGTCGGGTATTGCAATTGCACCTAAAGGAAGTAATATTGATGAAGAAGTGCTCAATATCAACGGCGATAGAAATGTTACCGTAACTATCAACGATAGCAGACCTATAGTGTTGGAGTATACCGACGCGAGAGGTCATACTGCGCCTGTAAATTTGCAAATCAACGTGGACAGAATTGAAGGAAAACTTTCTTTTTCCGGGTCGTCGTACAGACCTGAAGGCAGATTTAACTACAGTACCAAAAACGTCACGGTGCGTTATGTCGCTAACTTCGGTATGTCGGGCTGGAGAATGTATTACAGTTATCAAAGAGACGCGCAGGGTGAAGATATTTGGATTGCAAGCCCCGATCTTCTGACGGATAGCGGAGCAGTCAAGACATTTACTATTGACTGGAATATGGGCAATATAAATACCGGGCTCGGTGATGATTTTAAGATAAAGATGGTCAACGAAGCGGGGCTATATGAGGAAGAAGTTTTTCCGACGGACGCAAAAGGAGATAGACTTCCCAATGACGTCATCGGCAACTATATAATATGGTTGAGAGTCGCGAATATATATCTTGACACCAATCTCAATAATATCTTTGTCAATGACAACGGCAGAGTTTTGAGCGTCGAAGAGATTTTGAGAAGCGAAGAAGATAAATCCAGGTATCTCGACAAACAGTATGACGGCACGGACGAGTATGCGGGAAAGAACGGCTATCAATTCTATACGGACTTGTCTTTGCTCAATAGTTACGGATTCTATTCCAACGACCATTTGGGAGTAATATACTCTCCTTCGGGGATATTCATGAGAAATCCTATAGACTTGGGCGAGAACGGTATTGTTCCCGTAGAGATGAGATATAAGTCGTCTGCAGTGGGAGATTCAAAACTGTCTTTCCAAGTTGTTTTGACCGGCGTGGACGGATATAACTATATCGTTTATTTTACCGATTTGTCAGTCATCAACTTTGAAGAGGACGTAGAGGTCGAGGAGGGAACGTATTGGGAGACGGTAGAAGTAGACGTCAAAATCACAAAACGCGAAGTCGTAATAGAACTTAGCGAGCAAGAGGCATTCAGCAGTAGTAAGCAGTATTATTACGGAGACAGCATTCCTACCGAAATAGACGTATACGTGGAGTCTACCGGAGAATTCGTGACTGTCAAGATTGATACTAAAGCGTCTTCGACGGCAAATATAGACGAATATGACGTCAAAGGCATCTCTCCCAACGGATATGGTAATATAGAATACCGTATCAATTCGACGACGATTGTTATCAATCCGAGACCGATTTCAGTCGATTTGAGATTTGACGGCGGTGACGTAGGCAATATACCTACGGGTATCAAAGCCGGTAAGGTGCATAATATCACCGGTACGTATCAAGATGTCAACGGCGAGGCTCAAAAAGTCAATGTTGAGTACATTCTCAACAACAAGCCCGCCAGCACTTTGAGCGCAGTAGGCTTGTATACGGTAAATCTCACTTTGTCCAACAACAATTACGTAATTGCAGGGCAGAACTCTTTTAAGTTCAGTATTGCAAGAGGACAGTTGGATATCCAAACGGGTGTGAGAATAAAGGATTATACAGAGGAACAATTGGAGTATGATTTGGTGATTGACGAAGAGGCTAAAGAGCAAGGACTCTATTCCGACAGTGACTTGAAAGTAACTTATTACGAGTATCTCGAAGGCGCTGTGTATAATGCCGCTGAACAAAAAATTGTCGGTAAAGTAAGCGATGAGCCTATGACGGAGTATCCGAAAGAAAGAGGTTTGTATCTTGTAAGAGTAGAATTTGTCACAAAAGACAATCCTAACTTCTTCCCTAAGAGCGATTATGCAGAGGGCTATCTTGTCATAGTAAAGGCTTCGACGACGGTCAACGTAGAAAAAGTCGTATTGGAATACAGTTATACGGCAGAGATGTTTACCTATGACCTTGTTGACGCAGTCGCAGAAGTTGTATCTTCGAGCAACAAGCAACTTTGGTCTGCAAGTATGTCTGCGGAAGGTATAGTCAAGGTGCAGTATAAAGACACCAACGGAAGTTTTGTAGACGTTGCTCCAAGTCCTAATGAAGGCGGCGGCTGGTATTCAGAGACGGGTAGATATGAATATAAAGTAACTTATAAAGGCAACGACGATTACGATACCAGTTCTTTAGACGTAGTTATGATAATCAACGAAGCAGAACTCAAAGGTATTACATTTAACTCTGTCGAAGCAGTTTACGACGGAAAAAATCACGTGCCTACCGTAAGCGGATTGTTTAATTATACCGGATTGAAGATTACATTTAGATACGGCGTCAGCCAAATTCAATGCGACGGAACCAACGCCAACGAGGCAATCAAAGGTTTTGAGTTCATAGACGCAAGAGATTACAACGTAACAATGACCATCTCTAAAGATGGATATGCGACCAAGGAACTCCAGACGAAAGTCACTATCAAAAAGGCTAAGATGGAAGGCGTGACGGCAGGTCTTGTGGACGTAGCGTATGACGGTAAGAGACACGACGTAACTTTCTTGGGAATTAAATATGACGGCAACGGCGGAATGAGTTATAATGGCGAACCTGTCATTATCAGCGACGGATATTCGGAAGGCAACGCGTATGCTACCGACGTATATATCGAGCCGGGAGTAGGTCCTTCCTATTATACCGGAGAGGTTACATTAAAATCAGCCAACTATGAGGACTTGGTACTCAAGACTCAAATCACAATTAGACAGGCATTGTTGCCATATAAAGAAATCAGCAAGACATTGCCTAACAAGGTGCCGAGCGGAATGAATCTCAGCGCATACAGAGGCTATTTTGTAGACGCAGGCGGGAATTCCGTCGAGTGCTTATTGCAGTACCGCAAATATCTCAAGGGCAACGAAGACAAAGGCGAAATCGTTACGCCCGACGAAAACGGAATTATTGCCGACGGAAGGTACACTGTGTGGATTGTAATTCCCAACGATAACTTCTATATCGACAGATATTGGACGGTTGATGTAGGCGAAATCAACAGCGCTGAAATCTCTACAGTCGGTTGGGTGGCAATAGGCGCTGTCGCGGTACTTATGGCGGCTGCGACAATCACCGCAGTGATCGTGGTCAAGAAGAGAAAGAAAGCAGGCATTGTTTAATATGGAGGAAGAATTATGACGCAGACAAAAAAGAAAACTATAATTGTTTTGGGAATAACTTTAATATTGATTTTGTGCTTTGTTATATCCTTTGTGGGGCAGAGCGCAGATGTCGCAAGCGCAAATTCGGCTTCCGCGCGCAATGCCACGCAAGATAAGTTGAATAGTATTATGTCTAACGGCGAAGTGCACGGTAATATAAGTAATGACGGAACTCCAATTTCCACCCCTGCCGAATTGAGGGATTTCTTGTCGTCAGGAAGCGGCAAGGGTTATCTAACCAATGATATAAACAATTTCTTTTGGGATGACAATCGTCTTACAAGTACTCTTTCGTCGGTAAATATGACGGAACTCAACGGCAATGGATATAAAATCACTTTGACGGCAACTAATGTTGCATCTAATCCTTCAAAGCACATAGATACAGATCTTACCGCAGGCGATAAGGGTAGCATTAGTTGGACGATGTTTATGTCGACGTTCTTTGCAGGTGAAAATACTAAGTATACCAATTACGTCGATCTTCACGGAGGATTGATAGGTTTTCTTAGGAATTATCAGACGATTAAGAATTGTAATTTTGTTTATAGCGGTAATATTGACACGTCGTATGCGACGAACTGTTCGGGAACGATGGGATTGATTGCGGCGCTCTCTTTGGGTACAATAGATAATTGCAGTCTCACTGTCAACGGAAAAATCAAATATTACAGTGATACCACTTGGAATGGTAATATAGGAACGGCTGATTACGGCGCAGAGAGCAGAACGCAACACTCGTTTGCATTGGGCGGATTTGTAGGTACGATGACGTCCGCTACCGCAAGAGTTTCTAACAGTAAGATTACGCTCAATAACAATTTTGAGTTGTCGATAAACGCAAGAAATAAGAGCGGAGGCACTGCATATCACGATCCGTATTCAAGATGTTGGACGGGCGGAATTGTCGGCTGGATGGCAAATAGCGCGCAGGCATACAATATCGTTACCGAAGGCAGCGGAGATCTTGACGCAAGAAGCGTCAACGACCAAGCAAGTCCTAAAAGAGGACGCTCTTTCTCGGGAATAATCGCAGGCATTTCCGGCGGCGACGGTTCGGGAGGACAAAATTCTCTCGCCGGTTTGATTGGCTCTTCCGGAACAATAAACGGCGTAATCAATAATTGGACAGGATACGCAAAGTTTTTGACTTTTGATACTCAATATTCTCCGACCAACGTAACCGATAATTCAATTCGGTATCTTATTATCGGCGTTGCGGGTATGATAAGCAGTACCAACTCCAACGTAACTAATATATTTATGAATAAAGACGTGTATTCAGGTACTACGTTCTCGGTTGCGTTCGACTATACAACGGCAAAGGGTACCAACGGAGTCAATAAAGGCAGATATTATTCGACAAATATTTTGATGCAGGACGTTCTGTCTCAGCCCGACGGCTCAGAAAATTATACTACGGCGTCCGATACGCACGCATATCTTGCATTTGCCGGCACGGAGACAAGTTCTCCGTTGTGGGCGGTGTATGATATCAAGGACAACGAAGGTATTCTTTGGTCAAAGTCTGTGACGAATGCTTATACAAACAGAACCGATCTTGAGTATTATTACGACCAAGCCACGTCCATAGAGGACGCTAAGAAGTTCGACGTTACGCATACGGAGATACCTCGTAATCAAAATCAAAATTACCTCATAAAATATACTCACGGAAAGGCTGTCTTCTTCACCAAGTCTTATGACAACGCATTGGACGAGTCAAATCCCGATAGAGTCGTGCTCTCGTCGGTAAGATACGGCGCAGGTCTGACTGCACCCAATTTGAATCTATATTATGACAAAGAGCATACTAAATTTATAAGAAGACTTACAGAAAAGAGTTATTGGGTATCGAGAAGCAGTAAAAGCAATGTGCTTGTGAGAATGTCTGACGCTATTGTATCTCCTGATACTTACGAGTCATTCCTATACGTCGAGAGCGCAGAAGGTCGCAATTATAATTATATTCAATTTGTCGACTCGACATATAGATACGTATCGTATATATATGACGATCCGGTTTTCAATGCTTATAAGGAGAAATATCCCGATTACGAGCCTGTCAAGGCCAACGAGAAACTTATAGATTGGCAGCAAAGAGTTATTCAGACAGTAGAGCCTAAATTGACTTCGATAGATTGGGGATACGCTAACGATATTACCAAGACAGATGATATCGAAAGCGATCCTGCAACCGGCGAAATAATTTCTTACGGCAAATTTAAGACGACGTATGACGGAGATCCGGTCGTGTTCGATATTTCTATTCCCAAAGGTACGCTTATCAACAACGAGACGTGTACGGCAAATTACGAGTATAGGATGTGGAACGATTATGAAAAAGAATATTATAAGGTAGACAGTTGCGTCAACGCCGGTACTTATAAGGTTGTCGTTACGGGGTTGTCTAACGATAATTACGCGCTTGCAGGAGCGGGGAAGGTCGAGTATTGCATTGACTTTGTCATTGAACAGCGTCAAATCGGTATTATCAATAAGGTAACCCAAGAATTGCAAGACGGTAAATATTACGTCAAAGTTCCATACGAAGCGCGCGATATAGATTTGGCAAGTGAGATAGAAATCTATCCCAATCAGTCGCAGGCGAATGCTTCGGGATCAAGATTGGTTCTTTACAATATACTTAATAAAGATAAAAATATTATTAAGTTTGAATATAGCGCTCACGGTGACGGGGAATTGAATATGCGCAACGTAGGTCAATTCGAGATGGAAATGAGTTTGCTAGGCGGTATAAACTCAAGTAACTATATTTTGCCGGAAGTGACGACGTTCCTTGTTGAAATTATTCCTGCCGACGCTACGTTGAGCACGCAAAAGAGTTTCTCATATCCTTACGGTTTTCTTGTAAAGGATCGAGTCGAGCCGTCAGTGACGGTTACAGGCGTGGATGGAACGAATTTGACGTTTGACGGCGTAACATATTATAAAGAGATAGAGCCTGGTGTATTTGAGCAGACGCCTTCCGAGCCGTTTGACGCCGGAAACTATCGCATAAAGTTCGATTTCCTCAATGCTTCGTATACCAACTATAACGACGCGTCTATCACAGTTGACGTGACAATAAAAAAGAGAGAAGTTTATGCAACGTATATTGACGGAAACAATCAAGACTTGGTAGTTCCGTACGGAACTTCCGTAGAAGAAGTCGGCGTTAAGTTGAACAGACAGATGGGCGAGGGCGGTATTATTGCCTATGAATACAGTTCAAGTTTTGCAACTTTTGAATTTAATAGATTGGAGGAGATTAGCCCCGGAACTTGGAAGCCTACGGATATATGGGTTGATAAAGCCGTCGACGCCGGAAGTTATTTAATCAAAGTCGGAGTAGACTTCAAGGTAGGTACGACTTCTACCGGTTGGCAGATAAACGAATCCACTAAAGATAACTATACCGTCTTATACGACTTTTATATGGTCACGATAGAAAAGAAGACCGTATATATAGATATTAAGGATTACAGCAGAGAGTACGGCAGCGCTTTGCCGGAATTGATAGGCAATGCCAATGCTGCTGACGGCGTAAGGGCTTGGCGGTACTCAACGGATATCGGAGAAGACAACTATTTCTTCCCCGGCGATAATATCGTAATATTGCCTTATCTTAGCAATACCGATCAGTTTGCGTATGCAGGAGGTTTGTATACCATAGAGACGAGTGATGACAAGGCTCATATGTCGGACTTGGATCATCTTAACGATCCTGATTTAGAGACGTACAATAAGGTGGACAATTACGATATACACGTCAATTCAATAGGAAAATATACCGTTACGCCAAGAAAAGTTAAGATCAAGGTGTATCTCAATACCAACAGCGTAATTTACGGCGACGCTTTGCCGGGAGATGTCGTAGCGCAAGTCGTAGGAGAAAAGGGGTTCTTTGAGAATGACGGTATTCAACTTATAGAATTATGGGACGGCGTTAAAGTGGGAAGTCCGGTCGGAACTTATTATGTGTCTGTGAGAATCCAAGAAATGCCCAACGGTATGCACGCAAATTATGCGCTTGATATAGAAGAGGCAGAATTTGAAATTACTCCGAGAACGCTTACGATAATAGACGCTGAAGTTGTAGGAGATACAGACTTTAAGTTTGACGGTGAGATTCACAAGCCAAGCGTAATTCCGACGTTTGCAGAACAAGTGGTCGGCGACGATAAGATAGAGTTCAATTATAACTATTTTGAGATAGTTGACGGAGTAATGTCCACCGAAGCAACGGAAAATCCGCAATATGCAGGCTCCTATAGAGTGTTTATTGCAGACGCGTCCAACCCCAACTATACGGTTGTATTTGGCGAGGATTACGTACGCGGCAACGTCGTGATGAACATAACCAAGAGAGAGGTAAAGATAGACGTTTTGCCGGCATATAGAATTTATTCCGTCACGGGTTCGTTGACTCCTATTATGAGAGGAGAAATTCACGAAGAAGACGGCTATCACTATTATACAAAAGATGAGGCTGAGGCAATTTACGGCGAAGACTTCTATAAACCTTATAAATACGCTCAAGACTCCGTAGATAAATTTGTGCAAGACAAAGAGGATCTCAAAGCCACGATGTATATCGACGAGTATTACAAAGAACTCGGCGTCAAGAGAGGCGCCGTCAAGTTGAGATTTGACGGTCTTGTAAAAGACGAGTCTTGCGTCGACGCAAACGGCGATTGGAGCATTGGAGAAGAGGAGAATGACGGAGTTGTAACTCTCCGCGGATATCGCAACTACAATATAATAATCAATTTCGGAGACTTGCACGTGCTTGGCGGAGATTTGTCAGATGTCGAGAGATATGTAAGTTTGCGCAGTTACGAGCAAGTTTACAACGGTCAGGACAGATACGATGACTTCAAAGTTCTTACGTCGAATGAGAATATCGCAAATGCGCTTAAGTTTAGCGTATTCAAGTACGTCGCTATTTCAAGCCTGTCTAAGTCGGAGGCAGATACTTTGGCAAACGCTTACGGCAAGTATACTCAGTCAGAAGAGGACGGTAAGACTGTCTATGTGAGAGACGACGAAGCGGGAACATACGTAAGGAAGTTCTTCCGCAGAGTGGAAAACGGAGACTCGGTCAGCGACAAGATTGTAGACGCCGGTCAATACTTTGTTTATATCACCCCAGCCGACGCTGGAGCAGGAATCTTTGAGGGAGTGTCGGATACAATTTCCTTTACTATCAGCAAGGCTGAGCGTCAAGTCAGCGCCGACGACATCAAAGTGTCAGTCAACTACAACAAGATTACGCTTTCAAGCGCTATCGAGGGAATGGAGGTAAGTTTTAACGGCGCAGGTTACGTCAACAGAAATACCTTCGTCGATCTCAGCGCAAATACTCCTTATGTCGTCAAGGTGAGATTTGCCGAAACCGCAAACTATAAGCAATCTCAAGAGATTACGCTCAATTTGCGCACCGGTATAGATATAATAGATATTAAAAATACTCTTGATAAATTCGACAAGATAGACTTTTCTAACGTCGACGAGTACGAGAGCAAAGTCCTTGCGTTTATTGATTCTGTATCTCAAGAGGATCTGGCGCTTATAGACCAAGCCAAATTTGCTAAATTGCAGGCTTCCTATAAGCAACTATTCCGCGGCGCAAGTACGGTAATCTCCGGCGCGCAAAAGGTCGGCGCTACTGCCGTAGGAAAGTCGGGTAAGACTGGTTCGGCGGCAAAGACGGTTGCGCTTTCTATGAGCGGAGCAGGAATGTTGGCGGCAGGTCTTATGTTCTTTGCAAAGAAGAGGAAAGACGACGAGCAAGAAGTGTCTCCCAAGAAGTCAAAGCGCGTCACCGTCAAGAGAGTAAGCAAAATATTAGTAATGGCAGTAGCCGTGGTTCTTGTATGTTTGACGGTATTCGCAGGCTGTACGCCGGATGGGGACAACGGAGGTTTTTCTAAGGCGGATCTTTATAGAATTGCGTCTTATCAGTCAGACAGTCAGAGCGAGCGGCGAGATTTGATTATTGAAGTTAAATCGAGCGGAATATCATTGTATAAGTACGAAAACGGCAAAGAGACCTTCGACGATAGAATCGACGTGTCGAATATCGCGTTTGGCGCCGACGGCATAGGATTTGAATTCGATGACTTGTATTTTGTTAATTCGCAGTTTACGGTCGAAGACGATATCGCTACGTTTAAAGCAGATATTAGAGAAACTCTCGTATTCTTGGGAGTAAGCAATGCTGTCAACGGCAAGGTGTCCGTCACCGTCAACACTCAAAAGGAGAGTCTAAATACGTTGGACGTAAGTTACGACGTGGTCAACGCGGGAATTACTTATAACGTGACAATCTCCGTAAAAGTCAATTGATTTGAAGTTTTGGATATGAGAGGTGTCCAATCTTATAAAATACCGACGCAGGTTAAATCCGCGTCGGTATTTTTTTCAGTTGTTTCTTCACTTGCAAATCGGTGTCCTATAATCTATAATAAATATAAAGATACTTCAAGTGAGAAAAGGAGAACGGTATGGACGATATCCTGATAATCGGCGGGGGCGCAAGCGGACTTATGTGCGCATACTTGCTCGCAAAGGGCGGGAAGGCGGTCACGGTATTGGAAAAGAACGACCGTGTCGGAAAGAAGTTGCTTGCTACCGGCAACGGTAAGTGCAATCTTACCAACGTCAATCTCACGCTTGATGATTACAACACCGCTCTTATAAAAGATATATTAGACGAGTTTACGCCGAACAAGGTGATTGATGAGTTTGCTTCAATGGGACTTATGACAAAAGTCGACGGGGAGGGTAGAGTATATCCATACAGCGAAAGCGCCAATACCGTTCTCAACGTGTTGTTGCGAAAACTCGAAGAATACGGCGTAAAGATAATTTGCGACGCTTTTGTCAACAAGATTACGCCGATTGACGGCAAATGGAAAGCAATTGCGTCCAAGGGCGAATATATTGGCGATAAAGCAATTTTTGCCTGCGGCAGCAATGCTACGAGCGGGATTGACAGTCTAAATTTAATAAGCAGCCTGGGACACAGCGTGACCCCATTTAGATATGCGATTGCTCCGTTGACGTGCGACGGAATTAAGGGTATGGGCGGCGTGCGCGCCAAAGTACACGCGTCGATAATTATCAACGGAAAAGAGATAATGGGCGAGCGCGGAGAAATTCTTTTCAAAGACGACGCGATATCGGGAATACTTGCATTTCGTCTTTCTTCTGCGCTTGCAAGATATAGCCAAAGGGTTGAGAGTTGCAAAGTGAAGATAGACTTTGCGCCGGATATTCAACAAGATCAGCTTGCAGATTTTATATACTCCAATTGCAGTGTTTTTGCTCCACTTGAGGGTATACTGCATAAGGCTATCGCTCAAAATGTCCTGTCGCGAGTTCCTATGGACAGATCGTGGATTATGTCGCGTAAAAAATCCAATGACATTGCAAAATCGTGCAAAGCGTTTGATGTAAATATACTTGGAGTCGGCTCAAGAGCAAACGCGCAAATAGCGTGCGGAGGAGTTTCGCTCAATGAGTTGGATACGCGTACTTTGCAGTCCAGACTTCACAGCGGACTTTATTGCATTGGCGAAAGCGTAGATGTCGACGGACTTTGCGGCGGATGCAATCTTCATTGGGCTTGGGCAAGCGCAATGGCGGCAAGTAAGGATTTGGTATGATTAGAGCAGATCAAATAAAACTTCCTATAGATTTTACTGACAGCGACGTTAAAAAAGGCGCCGCCAAGACGCTTGGCGTAAGCGTTGGAGACATTAAAGATATTGAGATAATTAAAAAATCTATCGACAGCAGAGATAAGAGCCGTATAAGATACGTATTGAGTGTTGCGGCTACTTTGGACGGCGAAAAGAAATACCTTTCAAGACATCCCAATGTAAAGGCGTATACTCCGCCTGAACGTCAAATTGAGAGCATAATGCCGAAGGATATACCTTCGCCGTCAAAAAGACCGGTGATTGTGGGCTTGGGACCTGCAGGGCTATTTGCCGGATTGACGCTTGCAAAAGCAGGTCTAAAGCCTATAATTATCGAGAGAGGCAAAAGCGTTGACGAAAGAGAAAAGAGCGTTAATGATTTTATAGAGACCTGCGTACTCGACACGCAAAGCAACTTGCAGTTCGGCGAGGGCGGAGCAGGTACGTTTTCAGACGGAAAACTTAACACCGGGACAGGCTCTGCGCTTATAAGCGTAGTTTTCGGCGAATTTGTCAAGTTTGGCGCGCCTCGGCAAATACTTTACGACGCAAAACCGCACGTGGGTACGGACAAATTGAGGAACGTCATCAAAAATATGCGTAATGAGATACTTTCTCTCGGCGGAGAAGTTTATTTTGACAGCCGTCTAGTTGACATCAAGACGAATGGGAATAAACTCGTTGCGGCAGTTGTTGATACAAAAGATAAAGGACGTTGGAGTGTGGATTGCGACTGTTGCATACTTGCGATAGGACATAGCGCAAGAGATACCTTTGAGACGCTTGTTTCAAAGGTGGCGATAGAACAAAAACCTTTTTCTGTCGGCGTGCGTATCGAACACCTTCAAAGCGCGATAGATAGGGGGCAGTACGGCGAGCAAAAGGGACTTCCGCCGGCAAATTATTCTCTCTCCTGTCATCTTGACAGCGGCAGGTCGTGCTATACTTTTTGTATGTGTCCGGGGGGTTACGTGATGCCTGCGACTTCGGAGGAGAATGCCGTCGTTACCAACGGTATGAGTTATTACGCTCGCGACGGCGTCAACGCCAACAGCGCTTTGCTTGTTGGAGTGCAACCTCAGGACTTTGATTCTGCACATCCTTTGGCAGGAGTGGAATTTCAACGCAAATATGAAAGACTTGCCTACTCGCTGTCGGGGTCGTATAAGGCGCCTTGCCAAAGATACGAAGACTTGGTAAAAGGCAGAGAAAGCAAAGGCTTCGGACAGGTATTGCCGACGTATCCCATAGGCGTACAACAGGCAGATTTGAGAGCGTGTCTGCCTGATTACGTAACCGACAGTATATCGGAAGCGGTAAAAGTCTTTGACAGAAAACTCAAAGGGTTTGCCGACGGCGACGCACTTTTGACCGGCGTGGAAAGTCGCTCCTCAAGTCCGATAAGAATAATCCGCAATGATATGGGGGACAGTTCTATAGAGGGACTTATGCCGTGCGGAGAGGGTGCGGGGTATGCAGGCGGAATTACGTCTGCGAGCGTAGACGGTGTAAATATCGCGCTCAAATATATTCGCAAGTTATTTAATTGCTGATTCATAGTCTCAAAAAGCAATGCGATACCTACATAATTTTGGCTTTTCTTATAATATATAGTATATTTAAATAATTGTAATTTGCTTTTTGGTATGTTATAATATAAAAACGGAGATATGGGAATAATCACTATGCGCCATTCTTCGTTATAAACAGAGTAATTTGTTATGAGGTAAATATGACAAACAGGACAAGACAAATAATAGTTGTGGTCGCAGTATTCGCAATTGCGTTGGCATCGCTGGGTACGGTAATCGGACTATTGGTCAACACCGGACAGATGTCCGAGTATTCAGACGGATTTAGATACAATTTGAGCGGATCAAGAGCAACTATCGTTGGATACGAGGGGAGCGATACGGACGTCGTAGTACCCGATAGAGTCAAAGGCAACAGAGTAGTTGGAATAGAAAGAGACGCTTTTAAGGATTTGGCAGGTTCAATCAAGTCAATTAAATTCAAATGCACGTATTCTTCCTTTGAAATCGCAAGCGAGGCATTTAAGGACTTGACCGCGCTTGAAAAGGTCGTGTTGCCATCCAATTTGAAAGTAATACCCGACGGAGCATTCAGAGGCTGCAAAGCGCTCAAGAGCGTGATTATGCCCAGCGGAGTAACCGAGATTGGCGAAAATGCCTTTAGAGAGTGCACTTCGTTAAACTTTATATACAACACCGAGGACTATTCCACTGAGGGAGACGGGGCAATCAAGAGCGACTCATTATATTTCCCAAAATCTTTGCTTGAGATCGGAGCGCACGCATTTGACGGATGCACTGCAATAGTAGAAATGCATTTGGCAAAGGACTTGGAAAAAATAGGCGACTACGCATTTAGCGGATGCACGAGACTTAGCGATTTAGAAATTGAGAAAGACAACGAAGTGACAAATATCGGTGAGTGGTCTTTCCATAACACTATGCTTAGATCAACTGAGTCTAATAAACTTTCTTTCCCAAATCTCGTTTCGGTTGGCGCAAGCGCATTTAAGAGCGTCAAGACCAACTTCTCGTATTTTGCTTTGCCAAAGTCAATAAAGAACGTAGGCGCGAACGCATTTGCAGAATGTACTTCTATGAGCAAGTTTGCAATGGCAGAGGACGCTCAACTCGAGACTATGGGCGAGGGAGTATTTGAAGGCTGCACGCAGTTGACGAGCGTAACTTTGCCTACGGAAATAAAAGAGATACCAGCAAAAACATTTATGGGCTGTTATAGGCTTCTGTACAACAACGACTTTGTTATAGGCAAGAGCGTTGAGACTATCGGAGACGGCGCGTTTGCAATCTACACGGGCAGAGGCACCAACATAAATGTAACTACTTATTCGAGATACGTGTTGAAAGTCGACGAAGAAAACGAGAACTTTGTAATAACCAGACTTGAAGATAACAGAAGAGACGGCAACACGACTTCGACATATCAGCAAGGTTTGCTCACTGATACAGACGGCTCGACGGTATACGCATATTACGGTTCTTATGATGCGGCGTCGACGAATTCTATGGGCAGAACATTTAGATTTTTGGACGTAGAAGGCAACTTTTTGACGAGCATTACGTTGATTAAGGCGTACGCTTTTGCAGGAGTGGATTTTGAGTATATCCAACTTCCTACGACGATTAAGGAAGTGGGCGATTATATTTTCTTCGGAAGCAAAATCTCGGCGTGCTATACTTCGGCAGTACCTTGGGAATTGACCAAGAACACTTTTAGCAAGACTATTGACGGTGATCCTGAAATCGAGGTATTGCTTCTCAAGAATACCGCAGGCTTAGAGGAATTTATGCGTATGCTTGGCGAATACGGTATCGAGGCAAGAACGTATAGCGGTCCATTGCAGTAATATTAAATCATAATAAAATAATCTTTAAATGCGCCTGTAAAAAGAGGCGCATTTTTGTATTGCGATAATATTTTTAACATTTGGATAAAACGATTTGCTTTGCTTATACTATGCTCGGAGGTCAATATGAAAGAGACAGGTATAGTAAGAAGAATCGACGAATTGGGAAGAGTCGTTATCCCCAAAGAATTGAGGAAGGTGCTCAAATTAAAAGAGGGGGAACTTCTCGAAATATTCACCAACGAAAGCGGTGAATTAGTGTTCAAGAAATACAATGAAGTAGGCGCTACGCCAGAACAGCTTGACGCTATAAGCAAAGTGCTTTATAAGAATACCGGCAAAGAAGTTGCAATTTGCGACACAAGCAGTATTTTGGCGCACGTTGGCGGTCAAGAGGGCTTGCAGGGCGAAGATATAAGCGACGAACTCTACGGTGTGCTTGACGATAGAAAGTCCAGGCTTATCAAGGACAGGAGCGTGCGCCTTGTCGACGATATGCAAGTCAAGAGAAGCGGAGAGCAGTATATTGTTCCGCTTATCAGCAGCGGCGATTTATACGGCGGTATCATTCTTTCGGCAGAAAAACTCGGCACGGTAGATATGGCGCTTTGCGATGCAATGGCAGGTTATCTGACGTACAATATCGGTTAATATGAAAAGACGTACGATAGCGCAAGGCGCAATATTGCTTGCGGTATGCTCAATAGCTGCAAAGTTGTTGGGCGGAGCGTATCGCATAGCGCTTACCTACGTTATGGGCGCGGAAGGCATAGGTTATTATCAACTGGTTTTTCCGTTTTTTGCGCTTTTGCTTGCAATTACAAGCAACGCAATACCGCTTACGTTGTCGAGACAGATATCGGCAGAACTGTCGCGAGACAGGGGCGGCGCGGTGCGGGCGATCGTCAGAAAAGCGGCGTTCTACGCCGTCTTTGCGGGAGCAGTGGGAGCAACGGTTACGGTGTTGCTCTCCGGGCTTATGGCAAGCGCGCAGTCGCAGGCAGAAGTTTATATATGCTATATTGCAATAGCGCCTGCAATTATATTTGTTGCCCTGGCAGGAGTGTTTAAAGGATGGTTTTTAGGACACGGCAACACGATGCCGTCGGGCGTAAGTCAGATAGTAGAGGTTTTTGTCAAGTTTGGGCTTGGATTGCTATTTGCATATCTATTGATGCCAAGGGGACTGACGCAAGCCGTAGCAGGCGCGTTGATAGCAGTAAGCATAAGCGAGTTTGTTTCGCTTTTGACTGTTTTTATTTGGTACGCCGTTTCTGCAAAAGACGAGAGACGATTGCCGTCGTTGGCTACCCAATATAAATTTTTCCCGACTTTTTTGCCAATTACGGCAAGCGGTTTTATATTTCCGCTGATAGCCTTTATCGACAGCGTTATGGTCGTCAACTTGCTTATCAAGGGCGGAGTAAGCGATGCGGTAAGTCAATACGGCATACTCACCGGACCCGTGGCGTCTGTGATAAATATGCCTATTGTGCTTGCAATGTCTATATCGGTGGCAATCGTACCTGCGGTGGCAAGCGCAATGGCGGGATACGACGTTGTTTCTGTCAAGCAAAAGACCGCGACGACCTTGAAGATGTGTCTTATGATAGCAATGCCTTTCTTTTTGGGCGGCGCGATAATGTCGCGTCAAGTTGTCGGAATACTTTATCCCTCGCTAAGTCAGTCGCATAGGGATTTGACGGCGTATCTGCTTTCGTTGACGGCAATCAACGTGTTGTTGCTCTCTATGCTCGAAGCGCTTAACGCGATATTACAGGGGTTGGGAAGACTTCGTCCGGTGCTTATCAACATTTCCGTGGGCGGCTTGCTGAAGATACTCATAGAACTGATATTTGTACCGAGATGGGGTATTGCGGCAAGCGGCGTGTCATCAATCGTTTTTTATCTCACTGCGCTTACGCTCAACGGCGTATATTACAACAAACTTGTGGGTAAAAATGCGAAACTCTTCAAAAGTATTAGTAAAATTTCGCTTTCGGGTGCTATAATGTCAGTAGTAATGTTGCCGGGGGTATTGATACGCAATAATATATGGGCTCTCGTCTATGCGGTATGCGTCGGCGCGACGGCATATATGGTGTCATTGCTTGTAATGAGAGCGGTGGAACAAAAAGAGATACAGATGCTACCGCTTGGCAACAAACTCGCGCGGTTATTAAAAAAGACTGGATATTACAAGAGTGTATGATTAAGCAACGCGATAGCAGTGCGCCTACGCTTAATTAGACGCTCTAAAGAAAAGGAGCAAGCGTATAATGATCACTGTAGTGGCGTTGGGGTGTGCAAAAGGTCAACTGACCATTGCCGGAGCGGAGGCAATTGACAAGGCCGATAAGGTCTTTGTCAAAACGGCTTTGACTGATACATACGAGTATTTCAAATGCAAGGGCGTAGATTGCGTAACCCTTGATTTTATCTATGAAAAATCCCAAAATTTTGACGAACTTGACAGCGAGATTGCCAATTATCTTTTGTCGCAAGAGGGCGATATAGTATATTGTGTCAATGGCAGCGGATATGAAGATAGGTCGGTGGCGTTGTTGGAGCAGAAATGCGATATCAATGTGCTTCCGTCGGCGTCCTTCGGAATAGCAGGCGGCAAGACCGGCGTGGCGAAAGTACTGATCAGCGCTTATGAACTTGTCGGAATGAAAGGCTTTAATTACGACACGAGAATGTCGCTTTGCGTAAGCGATATTGACAATGCTTTTATTGCAGGCGAGGTCAAACTTATTTTGCAGAATATCTTGGGAGACGAAGAGACGGCTTATTTCAACGGCAAGCAGATAAGCATATACGAACTTGACAGGCAGAGCGGCTACAACTATGCGACGACGCTTTATATTTCGCCCAAAAATCTTGTAGACAAGAGCAGGTTTAACTTTGAAGACCTATATCAGATTATGCGTATATTGCGCGGAGAGAACGGCTGTCAATGGGACAAAGCACAGACTCACGGGAGTATAAGACAAAACGCCGTAGAAGAGGCTTATGAACTTGTCGAGGCGATAAACAACGACGATATTGACAATATTATAGAAGAGAGCGGAGACTTGCTTTTGCAGAGCATCTTCCATTGCGTAATAGCCGAGGATTGCGGAGAGTTTAGTTTGGAAGACTGTCTGAGCGGAATATGCAGAAAACTCATTGACAGACACACGCACATATTCGGCGACGTCGTAGCCAACACTGCTGAAGAAGCGCTCAAGGCTTGGGACAACGCCAAAGCCAAGGAAAAGCGCTATGCGTCCGCAAGCGATAAGATTGACAAGATAGCAGGGGCATTACCCGCACTTATGAGAGCATACAAGGTGCAAAAGGCAGTGAGCAAGGTTGGTTTTGAATTTGACGACTTTGAGCAAGTCGTAGGCAAGATAATAGAAGAAGTCGACGAGTTTTGCAAGGCAAAGACGGCAGACGAGTTGGAAGACGAGGGCGGAGATATACTCATCGCAACAGTCAACGCATTGAGGTGGAAAAACGTCGAGCCGGAAATCGCGCTGTCGAAAGCCATCGACAAATTTGTCAAAAGGTTTAAGTACGTCGAAGACAAGTGCGGAAAGGATATGCAGAGCAAGAGCATTGACGAACTCAACAAACTTTGGGAGGAAGCAAAAATTGTCACAAAGCGTTGAGTTTAAGGGCGTGGTATTTGCGCCCATTGCGGGCTATAGCGACGTAGGCGCGCGCAAAGTCAGCGCAATGCGCGGAGCGGATATGACTTATACCGAAATGGTGAGCGCGAAGGGCTTGGTATACGGCAGTGAAAAAACGCAAGACCTACTTCGTACCACAGATAGCGAGAAGGTCAAATGCGTACAGATTTTCGGCAGCGAGCCGTACTATATATCCAAGGCGGTCGAGCATAAGGCGCTTGAGAAATTTGACGTAATAGATATCAATATGGGCTGTCCCGTGCCAAAGATAGTCAAGAACGGCGAGGGAAGCGCTTTGCTTGAAAACATCCCATTGGCGCAACGAGTTGTCAAGGCGGCAATGGCGGCAGGTAAGCCCGTGACGGTAAAGTATCGCTTAGGCGTGAGCGCGGACGAGATAATTGCCGTAGATTTTGGCAAGGCAATGCAAGACGCAGGCGCAAGCGCAATCACGGTGCACGGCCGCACCAGAGAGCAGATGTATGCAGGAAAAGCAAATTGGCAGGAAATTGCCAAGGTAAAAAGAGCGGTGAATATACCCGTATTCGTCAACGGAGATATCGCGGACTTCAAAAGTTATCGCGAGGCAATGGATACTACCGGATGCGACGGCGCAATGATAGCAAGAGGCGCGCTTGGCAATCCCAAGTTGTTCAGTGACTTAAAAGGCATTGATTTGCCAAATTATTCTCTAAAGCAAGACATATTGACGCATCTTGAGACAATGCTTGAATTCCATCACCAAAATTTTGTGGCGTGCAATTTTAAAAAACATCTTGCGTATTACTGTCGCGGTATGCGCGGTCAAAAGCAAATCAAACTTGACGCATACGCCTGTCGTAATATAGATGATATCAGATGTGTAATAGAAAAGCATTTCAATTAGCAGCCGACTGCGCATTGCGCCGCGCCTTTCGCTTAATCGGGTATATACGTATACGGCAAGTCCCCTTGACTATACCGTTCGCCTTTGCCAAAGCGAAATCAAAGCGCTCTTTGCAGTCGCTTAAAGTAGGTTTTATAAGGTAGGTAGTAAGTGAAAATAAAAAGGGCAACAACGGAAGATTCGCAAGAGATATTTCATTTAACGCAAGATACTATACGCGCTATATATAAGAATGTATATAAACAATATCAAATAGACTTTTTTTCCGACATACACAGCAAAGAGGCTATTGAAAAAGATATAGCAGAAGGAATTGTATACATACTTTTATGTGACAATATAATCTTGGCTACGGCAACTTTGGCGGAAAATCATATAATGAGAGTTTTTGTGGAGAAGTCTCATATAGGACGTGGATATGGTAGCAAAATTATGGACTTTGTCGAACGAGAAGTCGCTCGAAATTATGACGAAATCGTCCTTGAGAGTTCGTTAGTTGCAGAACAGTTTTACATTCGGAGAGGATATATTAACGTCAGCAGAGACTTTTTGGAAATCAATGACGGCAGAATTTTAGAGTACAATACAATGAAAAAATTTTTAACGGTAGGTAGGAAATGATAAACATAGTATTAGTAAACCCCGAGATCCCCAACAACACCGGCAATATAGTTCGCACTTGCGCCGTGACAGGCGCAAAACTACATATAATCGAGCCTTGCGGATTCAGTTGGGAAGACAAATATCTCAAGCGTAGCGGACTTGATTATTGGGAGATATCCGACGTCAACCGTTATGAAAATATGCAAGAGTTTTTATTGGCTAACTTCAAGGACAAGGCTGATTTGAATTGCGACGTAGCATTGGCGCTCAAGAATACTAAAGAGGTCAGCGGAGCGCAGTTTTTCTTTGCTTCCACCAAGTCCGACCACAACCACACCGATGTGAAGTACGACGAAGAGTGTTGGGTATTTTTTGGCAGAGAGACAAAAGGTCTTGACGAAGAACTCTTGCGCGAGAATTACGCCGACTGCATTCGCATACCTATGCGCGCAGAGGCTCGCTCGCTCAATCTTGCCAACAGCGTTGCTATAATAATCTACGAGTATCACCGTCAGTATGGATACAAAGGTCTTAGCGAAGCTGGCAAATTGACCAAATATTAAACTTTGCGGAGAAGAGATGATAGAGACTACCTTTGAAGAATTATTTACTTTTGAGGCGTTGTATGCGGCTCATAGAAAGAGTCGGGCGTCGCGCAGGAGCAAAAAGCCCATCGTCAAATTTGAAACTGCAATGCTAGAGCATCTTTACGATATGCACAAGAGGCTCAATGACGGCACATATAAGTTTGGCAGATACAACACTTTTTTGGTATACGAACCCAAATGCAGGGAAATACAAAATTTATTTTATTCGGACAGACTTGTTCAGCGAGTGCTGTGCGACGATTTGTTGATGCCGTATTTTAAAAACAAAGTTATTTATGACAATTGCGTATGCCAAAAGGGCAAGGGCGCATTGTTTGCATTGAAAAGATTTGAAAAGATGTTGAGGGAGCATATAGCGAGTTACGGCTCGCAGGGATATTTTCTCAAATGCGACATTCTCAAATATTTCCCCAGCGTACCGCACGACGTGCTCAAGCAAAAAATTTGCGCAGTAGTTGCAGACAAGAGGCTCAAGACAATGCTTGAAAGAGTAATAGACGGCTACCATACCCAAAAAGATTTTCTTGACAGATATGGAATAAGGTCGCTCGGCGAGGGCAAAACGACTTGCAGGGGCATACCGATAGGCAATCAAACCAGTCAACTTTTTGGGATGTATTATCTTGACCCAATAGACAGATTGGTCAAAGAGAAACTAAGAGTAAAAGTATATTCTAGATATATGGACGACTTTGTATTGGTGCACGAAGACTTGCAGTATTTGCGCTATGTAAAATCGGAGATAGAAAAGGTCGCGGACAAACTAAAACTTTCGCTCAATTCCAAGACGCAGATATTTCCTATGAAAAACGGCGTGACTTATCTTGGCTTTCGCTTTTGCGTAGGTCCCAACGGCGAAATAATCAAGACTGTCAAGAAAATGACGAAGCGTCGTTTCAGATGGCGCGCAAGACTTCTCAAAAAGGCGTATTATGACAAAATAATCAACGGAGAAAGAGTGCGAATGTCTTTGTCGGCATTTCACGGTCATTTGAAGTATTCGAGAAGTAGGAAGTTGGAAAAAGAATTGAAAGACAAACTTGATTTTGCGCTGAATGAGCGCAATGAGACGTCAAATATTACCTAAACGCTAAATATACATTACACAAAAGAGGAAAACAAAATGGAAGAACAAAGCAACAAAGATTTTATGGATGAAGAGATTCGGAAAGAACTCAATCATCCTGATGACAGCGAGCAAATTTATGCGGCTGCCAACAAAGCGGCGCGAAAGCCCTATGTAATACACGATTTTGATCCGCTCAAAGACAGAGAGATGGCAGTTTTTACCGCCGCTAAAAAACTGTCGGAGTATATTTTTGTAATCACAGAAAAGTCTCCCAAAAAACTGCGTTGGAGCATAATAACGAGATTGCAAAATTCTTCTGTCGAATTGATAGAAAATTTATATAGAGCCAATCAAGAGCAGGGCGAAAAACGCGGTGATTATCAGAAGCAAGCAATGGTAAGTCTTTCGCTTATAGATTTTTATGGCGAAACGTCAAGATGTATGCAGGCAATTACCATAAGGCAAACAGGCATAATAGCCAGACAACTTTATGAAATCAAAAAAATGCTTAACGGCTGGATGAGGTCGAAGAAGTAATAGTCCAACTGTCACCTCGAGCGAAGTCGAGAGGTCTCAATCATTATATATGGACTGTAGAGATTTCTCCACTACGCTTTGCTTCGGTCGAAATGACAATAGTACTGTCACCTCGAGCGAAGTCGAGAGGTCTCAATCCTTATATAAAACTGTAGAGATTTCTTCACTACACTTCGTTTCGGTCGAAATGACATTAGTTTTGTCACCTCGAGCGAAGTCGAGAGGTCTCAATCATTATATATGGACTGTAGAGATTTCTCCACTACGCATTGCTTCGGTCGAAATGACATTAGTTTTGTCACCTCGAGCGAAGTCGAGAGGTCTCAATCCTTATATATAAAACTGTGGAGATTTATCCACTACGCTTTGATTCAGTCGAAAAGACAAAAGGTGAGTGTCGAAAAGACGTTAGTTCTGTTATCTTGATTAAAATTTGGCAATGGAAATAAAAAATCCGACTGCCGTAAGGCGAGTAATGCAAAAGCAAGAAGCCGTCGCAATACAGTCGGACGAGATTCGCCGCAGAAGACTACGGCAGGACGCAAGCCCCTTCATACTCAATACATCGGTCCGACAATCCTTGGATAAATCGGAAGCGGGAAACTTGTCATATGTAGGCAAGTGAGTGAAGCGCAGGCCGAACCGCTAACGAGCCGCCGGGAAGCACGCCCGAAACGCCGGTGGCGCCAGTCGTGGATGGGACAGTCGCATTATATTAACTGCCAGCGGCGTCCAGGTAATTAGCGTTCTGAGCATTATTGTTATTGCCGGAACGCAGCCAGGAAACAATCGTAACGGCCGCTCAACCAGTAGACTTACGCCCTAATAGAAGTATTATATCATAACAGTCTTGTTATATCAAGCAAAATAATACTAAATGAAACAATTATTCTGGAAGATATATGTCGATATCGTTGTTTCGATAATGCAATGTCACTAGCAGTATATATTTATATTTCAATAATATTCCGTCAACTTGATAAAATTCTGTCATAATGTAACCTCAATAAAATACTGTCACCTTGACAATATACTGTCACCTCGAGCGAAGTCGAGAGGTCTCAATCCTTATATATGGACTGTAGAGATTTCTCCACTACGCTTTGCTTCGGTCGAAATGACAATAGTACTGTCACCTCGAGCGA
>WSNH01000053.1 GCA_013316135.1 Clostridia bacterium | reverse complement strand
ATAATAGGAGGAGCACTATGCCCGTACAAAGCAAAACAAAGAAGTCTACGGCTTCCAATCAACGAGAGAAGAAAACCAAGATAGATTTTGACAAAAATATTTTATTTGCGACTTCGGAGGCTGTGCCGTTCATCAAAACCGGCGGACTTGCCGACGTAGCCGGGTCACTTCCCAAAGCATTGGTAGACGGAGGAGTCGATTGCAGAGTAATCTTGCCGCTTTATATGGATATAAAGCAAGAATTGAGAGACAAGATGACGTATGTAGGCAATCTGTACGTCAATCTCTCCTGGCGCTATCAGTATTGCGGACTTTTCAAGGCGGAGGTCGACGGCGTAACATATTATTTCATCGACAATGAGTATTACTTCAAGAGAAGCGGGCTTTACGGATACTTCGACGACGGAGAGAGATTTGCATTTTTTGCAAAAGCGGTGATAGAAAGCATAAGACTTATGGACGGCTTTGCGCCCGATATAATACACTGCAATGATTGGCAGACGGCGCTAGTTCCGGTATTTCTCGACGTATTCTACAGAGAAGACGACCTTTATAAGAATATCAAGACGGTCTTTACCATTCACAATATAGAATTTCAAGGTAGATACAGCGGATTTATGTCGGGAGATGTGTTGGGACTTCCCGCTTGGGCAAGAGAGTACGTCGATTTTGACGGCGACGTCAACTATATGAAGGGCGGTATTGAGAGAGCAAACAAGGTCACGACTGTGTCGCAAACCTATGCTCAGGAGATACTCAACTCTTATTTTGGTTACGGTATGAACAATATTCTCGTCAACAGACAGTTCAAGTTGTCGGGAATCATCAACGGTATTGACGTCAATTCCAACGACCCCAAGACTGACAAATACGCATATACCAACTATGATCTCAAGACCTTTGAATTAAAGGCGGAGAATAAGATGGCTTTCCAAAAGGATTTGGGATTGCCTGTTGATAAAAATATCCCTATGATAGGTATGGTAGGCAGACTAACGCACCAAAAGGGATTGGATTTGCTTTCGCCTGTCATCACCAGAATACTTGATATGGGCGTTCAACTCGTTATTTTGGGTACCGGTGATTACAAATACGAAGAAATGTTGAGAAGTTGTCAGAGCAGATATCCCGGCAACTTGCGCGCATTGATAACTTTCTCCGGCGAACTGGCAAGCAAGATTTATTGCGCGAGCGATATGTTTTTGATGCCGTCCAAGTTTGAGCCGTGCGGACTTTCGCAAATGATTGCGATGAGATACGGTTCTTTGCCTATCGTGAGAGAGACTGGAGGACTTAAAGACACAGTTATTCCTTACGATTACACGACAGGCAAGGGTACTGGCTTTACTTTCTACTCTTACAACGCTTACGATATGCTTAACGCTGTCGAGAGGGCTGTGGGAATGTATAGAGACTATAAGCAAGATTGGCAAAAGATAGTCAACAACGCTATGACGCAGGACTTCAGTTGGAAAAATATTGCTCTTCGTTACGTGGATTTGTACAAAGAGTTGTAAATATTCAAAAAAAGTAGGTAAAAATTTATAAAATATTGATTTTTTATAAAAAATATCTATTTTAAGTCTCAAAATGTAGCACAAAACCGAAATATATGATATAATTTTAAAGTGCAAATTTGTCAAAATCGCGATTCAATCGCAATTTTCGACGCATTTGTCAATAAATTTTGCTTATTTTGGAGAGAGTAAATGGAAAATCAAGTAAAAGAACTTAAAAAAATCGTAGCGCTCAAATGCCAGACTTATTTCGGCACGACAATCGAGAATGCAAGCAAGAAGCAAATCTACAGAGCAATCTGTATGACCGTCAGAGACATACTTACAGACAAGCGACTTGCATTCAAGAAAAAGAGATTGGAGCAAGGCTCAAAGCAAGTCTACTATATGTCGATGGAGTTTTTATTGGGGCGTTCGCTTAAAAACCATCTTTACAATCTCAAGATGACAGAGGTATTCGACGGCTTGTGCAAAGACCTTGGATATTCTATTGAAGATATGTACGCTATTGAGCCCGACGCGGGACTTGGCAACGGCGGTCTGGGCAGACTTGCGGCGGCGTATATGGAGTCGTTGACAAATCTCAATTACGTTGCGAGCGGCTTTTCTATAAGATATGATTACGGTATATTCAAACAAAAGATAGAGGACGGTTGGCAGGTAGAACTTCCGGACGAATGGCTTGAGAACGGCAGCGTGTGGCTTTCTCCCAGAATGGAAGATACCTTTGACGTTAAGTTTGGCGGTTACGTAGAAGAGAGATGGGACAATGGCAGACTTTATATAGACCAAAAGGATTGCTACACAGTACACGCTATTCCTTACGATATGAATATAAGCGGTTACGACGTGCCGGCAGTCAACAAATTGAGACTCTGGACGGCAAAAGCTCCAATTGATTTCGATATGAAACTTTTTGCCGACGGCGAATATGTGAAGTCTTTGGAACAAAAGGCCTTGGCAGAGAGTATCTGTAAGGTATTGTATCCTGCGGACCATCACCAAGAAGGCAAGATGTTGAGACTCAAACAACAGTATTTCTTTGTGTCGGCGTCTATTCAGTCAATTATTAAACAGCACTTAAAAGATTACAAGACTTTGGATTCGCTTCCGGAAAAAGTTGCTATTCACATCAACGACACTCACCCCACGCTTTGCATCCCCGAACTTATGCGACTGCTTCTCGACGAATACGGTTATTCTTGGGAAAAGGCTTGGAAGATAGTCACGCGCACTACTTCATATACCAATCACACGGTTATGGCGGAGGCGCTCGAAAAGTGGCCGGAGGGCTTGTTTAAGCAACTTCTGCCGAGAATTTATCAAATCGTATGCGAAATCAACCGCAGATTTACCGACGAACTTTGGGCGTTCTATCCCAATGATTACGGCAAAGTGGATTATAATGCGGTATTATCTGGAGGTCAAGTCAAGATGGCAAATCTTTGTTTGGCAGCGTCGCATACCGTCAACGGCGTATCGGAATTGCATTCGCAGATACTAAAAGACGAGGTCTTCAGAGATTGTTATAATATGCACCCGAAGAATTTTACCAATGTCACCAACGGTATTACCTATAGAAGATGGCTTTGTCAGTCCAATCCGTTACTAAGTAATTATATAGAGAAACTTATCGGCAGCGGCTTTAAGCAGGATGCTGACAAACTCAAGGACCTTGCAAAGTATGCGGACGACAAGGCGGTACTTGATAAGATTTTGGAGATTAAAAGAGAAAACAAGATTAGACTTGCCAAGTATATCAAAGAACACAACGGCATTGACGTCGATCCAAATTCTATATTCGACGTACAGGTCAAGAGGCTTCACGAGTATAAGAGACAACTTCTTAATGCGCTCCACATTCTTGATTTGTATTACAGACTTAAAGAAAATCCAAATCTCGATATCAATCCAAGGACGTTTATTTTTGGCGCAAAGGCGGCTCCGAGTTATTATATGGCAAAGCAAATTATTCGCCTTATACATTCTCTTGGCAACCTTATCAACAACGACCCAGATATCAATGGCAAAATCAAAGTCGTATATATCGAAAACTATAGAGTTACGCTTGCAGAAATAATTATGCCAGCCTCCGACGTGTCGGAGCAAATTTCCATTGCAGGAAAAGAGGCGAGCGGTACAGGCAATATGAAGTTTATGATCAACGGCGCGGTGACTATTGGGACTATGGACGGCGCAAATATAGAGATTTACGAGAATGTAGGCAAGGAAAATATCTTTATCTTTGGTATGCTTGCAAGCGAAATAAACGAACTCAACCGCAGAGGCTACAACCCAAGAGAGTATTACAACAACAATCCAAGAATCAAGGCGGTCATTGACGGCTTGAGAGGCGGTATTGCAGGCGTAAACTACGGCGAGATTGCAGACGCTTTGATTTCCGGCGACGGTTACAAGGTACTTGCGGACTTCCAGTCTTATTGCGATTGTCAAGAGAGATTGGATAAGGCTTACAGTGACAGATACGCTTGGGCAAAGATGTCTCTTCTCAATACGGCAAATGCAGGATTCTTCTCTTCGGACAGAAGTGTAAAAGAATACGCCGACAGAATTTGGAAGATGAAACCAGTCAATTATTCGTCAACTGCGACTATGGAAAAGCCAGTTGAGAAGACTGTCAAAAAGTCGACTGCAACCAAGACGGCGAAGAAGAAATAAAAATCTTCATTGATGCTCGCGACTGTCATTTCGACCGAAGCGTAGCGAAGTGGAGAAATCTAAATCCTTGTGATGTCATATTGAGCGAAACGGAGTGAAGTCAAAATATCTCAAGCGATAGAGACCTCTCGACTACGCTCGAGGTGACATTGAGTAAATAAACGTACGAAACTTAAAAATACAATAATCAATAGCCTTGTTCAACTTGAATAAGGCTATTAAAATAAGGACACACCGTGAGAGAACTGGTATATTTCGACAGCAAAAATCCCCATTGCAAATCCCCATTTGGGAGCGTTGAGCAAGGTGAAGAAATGACTTTCAAAATCTTTGTCAAAGACGGCGTATACGTTCATTCCGTAGAATTGCATATCTACGAGGACGGAGCGGACAACCCATTCGTCTTTGTTATGTCGTTTAATTGCAAGAGGGGGGACGAGAGCGAATATATCGCCAAGATTTCTCTCAACAAAGTCGGACTTTATTGGTACAGATTTCTCTTTAGGACGGAGAATGGAGAATATCAACACCGCAGAGATGGAGACGACTTTCAACTCACAGTATACGATAAGAATTACGTCACGCCCGATTGGGTCAAGGGCGGCGTGATATACCATATCTTCGTCGACAGATTCTGTAAGGGCAAGGACAGCAATGCCGTGTTTAATAAAAGCGGCGTGTTGAAGGATTGGGGCGAAGAAGTGACTATCGTAGACCCCGACGGCGTATTTCGCGCCAACGACTTTTACGGCGGAAACTTCCAAGGCATAATAGACAAGTTGCCTTATCTTAAAAAACTCGGTGTGACAATACTCTATCTTTCGCCTATATTCAAGTCGTCGTCAAATCACAGATACGATACTGGAGATTATGAGTTCGTAGACGAATTGCTCGGTGATGAGAGCAAGTTTCAAGAACTCCTGCAAAAGTCAGAGAGCATAGGTATAAGAGTTATGCTTGACGGCGTGTTTAACCACACAGGGGCAGACAGCAAGTATTTCAATAAATTCGGCAATTATCCTACGATCGGCGCATATCAGTCAAAGCAAAGTCCTTATTACGACTGGTTTGACTTTTATAATTTTCCCGACGAGTATCATTGTTGGTGGGGCATAACCGTCACGCCTACAATAAGCCAAAGAGCCAAATTATTCAGAGATATGATAAGCGGCGAAGGCGGCATAATTGACAAGTGGACAAGGTTGGGCGTCAAAGGTTGGCGGCTTGACGTAGTAGATGAACTTAGAGAGGACTTTGTCGAGGATATACGCGAAGCAGTCAAGCGCAACGGCGACGACAACTTGTTAATAGGCGAAGTATGGGAAGACGCGTCCAACAAAATTGCATACTCATATCGCAGGCATTATTTCCAGGGTAAACAACTTGACGGCGTAATGAATTATCCTTTCAAAGAATCGACTTTGGCTTACGCAATGGGCGGAAGAGCAGGCGACTTTGCCAATACCGTAATGACTATCGTCGAGAACTATCCCAAGCAGTCCTTAGACGTGACTATGAATCTCATTGACTCGCACGACACGGCAAGAGCCTTGAGTGTGTTGAGCGGCGTGGATATGAGCGGTACGGATAAAGAATACCGCAAGAATTTTCGTTTGAGCAAAGAGGGATATGACTTTGCAAAGCGAAGATTGATTATGGCGTCGACTTTGCAATTTATGCTGCCGGGAGTTCCTTCGATTTTTTACGGCGACGAGCAAGGTATGGAAGGATATGAGGATCCATTGTGTAGAAGGTGCCTCGATTGGGATAATATCGACAGAGAGTTGTTGGCGCATTATACTAAACTTGGAAAAATACGCAATAAGTTCAAAGAGCAAGTCTGCGGAGACACATCTTTTGAAAATCAAAACAATTTACTCGTACTTTGTCGCAAAAACAGAAATAAAACCTTGAAAGTCGTTGCAAATAATACCAATCTGACTCAATCTTTTTACTGTCCAAAGGCTAAACAAGAGTTGTTGTCGGGGCAGAAGTTGCAGGGAGACAGTTTTGAGATTGCGCCTAATAGCGTAAAGATATTTTTGTAATTATGTAATTCGTGCGAGCGTCAGAGGTCTAATATAATGTCATTTCGACTGGAGCGAAGCGTAATGGAGAAATCTCAATCCTTGTGACGTCATATTGAGCGAAACGAAGTGTAGTCGTAAGGAGCGTAGCGACGGCATAGCGAGCAAGCAGGTGCGAGGACGTAGCGAGCGTCAATGACAGTATGTGTCACTTCAAGCAACTTTTAATGTCACCTCGACCGTAGTAGAGAAATCTCAACCTATTAAAATAACAAAGCGCAATATTCTTGCGTTTTATTTTTTATGTTTTTCTAAAAAGAAGTATACTTTTACTGACTGAAAATGTTGCGAAAAAATATGATATAGTTTATAATTAAAACAAATAAAATAATTAGTATTTAAAATATTTTTGTCATTTCAAGAAAAGTATACCTTTTTTGGAATAGATAGGACAAAGATATTTTAAAAGGAGTGGGAAATGAAGAAGATAAGTATTGCAATAATTGCCATATTATGCATAATGAGTATGCTAATTGCATTTGGCGCTTGTCAAAAGGGCGGAGATGAGGATACGCCAAGCGGACAGCCGAGCGGCAATGCTCCAAGTGGAAGCGTGGATAGCGGAGAAATACCAAGCGGCAGCATAGACAGTGGTGATATAGACAGCGGAGACACTGTACCAAGCGGAAGCGTAGATAGTGGAGACGCGCCAAGCGGAGACCAACAGCCTGAATTACCGTCCGGCTCAATATCAAGCGGAGACGTAGGAAGTGGAGAAAATCCGCCAGAAGAAGAGAAGCCTGAACAACCAATTACAAACGCAGAAATAATATCTGCTTTTGAGACATATTGTCAAGAGGGGATGATTAATAGATGTTTCCTTGGTATGGATATTAATATTGATAATATCTCAAACGAAGAATGGTTTTTAATTAAGAATGAAGATGAAAAAATTGCTAGTGCGGAGTATTCTTGCATTTATCAATCAACAAGTTCAAACTCCTATTATGCGCGTGGGAAAGTGGTATTTGAAAACGCTATCAGCGAAGAAGAATTATCAAATGGTAGCACTGGCAAAATGACCTACACAAGAATTTATCGAACAAACTTTAATCCAACCATTCAAACAGACAGAGGCGCATTAACAAAAGCAATATGCGACAAGGTGTTTGGAGAAAATGCAAGCGCTACTAGATATATTGTGGATAATGGATACAAGGTAGATAATACATTGAATGAAGCAAGAGAATTTAAAGTAGTAGAGATTACAGACACTGGTATTCAAGAAATAAGCATAAGAATTAAATACTCATCCAATAATGACGAAGATTATATCGCAAATCTAGAAAATCAGTCTAATTATAGGACGTTTAGCGAAAAATCTTATACCTTAAGTGGTAATAAAATTACTCAATAAATAAAAATTTAAAGGAGAAAACAAATGAAGTTGACTGTGAATCAAAAGATTGATTTATGTAAAAATGATTATAATAGTCTTTTAAATACATATAAAGATATGACCAAAATATTTTCAATTTTATTTGCTTTTTTGGGTGGAATAGTTTCGGCATTTGTTAGTTTGTTTACAGTCTATTGCGTATGTGGTGACAATGAAATAAGTGCAATAGAATGGATTTTATTTGCAGTTAATGTGTTCGCTATATGTGGTACGGCGTGTGCCAATCTTTATGGAATATTTTTTGACCGTATGATTAGAAATGAAAAAGGTGGGGTTATTGTAAAAGAAAAAAGTAATAGTACATTAACTCAAGACGAAAAACATATAGATAAAGAAGTTAGTAAAGTAAGGCAATCAGTTAAAGAACAGGATAGTAATGCTAATAGTTCTAAAAAAAAGTTAAATGTAAGAGTGAGTAAATATAAAAAAGGACATCATTTTGATGCCAAAGTGAGGGAAGGAATTAAAGATTTGAAACAGGAAAATTTTAATGATGTTGAACCTGCTTACATAAATGAAAATACTCAAGTCCTATATAAATTACCGTGGCTTAAAAAATATTTTGATTTGTTAGGTTTTAAGAGATACGATGAGAGGGAAATGATTTCAATAATTTGTATAGAAAAAATGTCTGAAATAGAGGATATAATAATTAAAAATAGCAGTCAACTTAATGA
>WSNH01000052.1 GCA_013316135.1 Clostridia bacterium | reverse complement strand
ACTATATATACAACAAACGCCTTCGAATTTCTCCGAAGGCGTTTGTCGTAAGTTGTGTGGGATTAGGTTATGGCAAATTATGATTGAGAAGCCAAACTTTCAAGACGGGAATTCTTGATTGCCTGCAAAGTATCCTTTGCTTCCTGCTCGGCTTTGGCAAGCGCTTGGTTGTATTGCGCCAGCGCTCCGTCGAGTTTTGCAACAGCCTGTTGTTGCGCTTCGACTATGTTTTGCTTTTGTTCGTCCGTCAGACTGGCGTCCATCTTCTCTTTGGTCTCGGCAGCTTTCTTCTCGAGTTCTACGGCGATATCTTTGAGATCTTCGATTGTAAAGCGTTCAAAATCTATATCTTTTATCTCTATTCCTGCAATCAATGTCTGGATTTGAGTTACGATGTCTTGCGAAAGCGGTTTATCTTGCAACTGCTCTTTGCTTTCTTCGAGTTTTTCAACAGCTCCGTTGAGTTTGTCTCTCATATCTTGCGTCAAGCCGTCCGCGGTATTTTTTGCGACCTTATCCACGTATGCTCCGACGCTGTCTACCGTCACGTTGCCTTGGCTGTCCTTGAGCGCCTCTACGTCGACGCCAAGTTGATTAGCAATAGCAAGCACGTCTTCGTCAGCAAGCAATTTATCCGCAACGTCTTGCGCAAGCACTACGCCTTTAGCAAGCAATTCTACGCTCTTTGCGGCGATAGAAAGTCCGCCGTACTGAGCGGCTGCGAGCCCGCCCTCGATTACTCCTTTATATTCCATATATTTTGCCAGATATACAGCCTCTTGCGCCGTCAGCACTGCCGTCTGATATACCTGTTCCGCGGCAAGTCTTGCCTCTTCAAACGCCTTTGTAGAGAAGTTTTCCAATCTGTCGTACGCGCTGTCTACGATATCCAACAATTGTTGCGTAGTCATCTTTACCGCGTCATCCATCTTGAGAGACAAATCGGCAGCCATTGCGCTGTTGATAAGTCTCAACTTACCTGCCGTCAAATTCTGATAATACTCGTTATTTGGATTGTTCTCTTTGAGTTTTGCAAGTTGATAGTTGAGCACAAAAGAGCCTTCTTTGTCATAATTGATTTCAAAGGCAAGTTTTTCGTCCGTATTGCTCACCGCAACTTGGATTTTATCCAAGATACTGCTTTCTACTTTAGAATTGTCACTTGAGACGGACACCTGCACTCCGCAATTATCCTGCGTAAGATATCCCATCTTTACGGCAATATCCATAATCTTTTGACTTGCCTCCTGAATATCCATACCTACTATTACTTCTCCGTACATTAAGACGAGCGCGTCGTCGTTTTCGCAACTGTACGACATTATCTTTTGGTCTTTATCCAGCACTATACTTATTGAAGGATTTATATCAATAGAGACATAACTCGTAGCAATAGGTTCTTTATCGACGTCGCAACCTGCAAAGCAAACCGTCGCTAAAATCGCCATAGTCAAAATTACTATTACCGCAACTGCTTTTTTCATAATGATTCTCCTTTTTTGGTAGTTTCGCTTAATAAACAATCTGCAAATGCCTTTTATTGGCAAATTCAAAAATTTTTTTTTATTTTTTCAACGCTTGACAAATATATATCGCCGCCTATACAATATTGAAAAAGAATAATATTGCAAGGTTGCTTTAGGACGTATATCATAATCGTTCTATGCATTAAAAAGGGAACGGAGTGAAAATCTTCGACAGCCCCCGCTACTGTAACGGCTACAAACGCTTAATATCACTGAAAAATCGGGAAGAGAGCGCTAGGTATGAAGCCGTAAGTCAGGAGACCTGCCTGTAATATAAAGAGACGGATTTCGGCGGGAGATCAAGTCGTGATATTACCATTCCCGCCCTATTAAGGGCGTTTTTAATTTCGCGCGATTTTCCGTTGACTGACGATACGATAATAGAATAATGAATTATTGCAAATTGACTGTATTTCTATTATCTAATTACGAATTTTATAAAAGGAGTATACTCAAATGAAAAAGTATGCAAAAATTATTACGGCAATTTTAATTATCTCAATGCTTTCATTAGCGCTCTTTGCCTGTATCAATCCCGACAGTGACAAAGAAGGCAAAATGACCCTCGTTATTCTCGACGGCGACAACGCCCAAGAATATGTCGTCGACCTTTCCAAACTTCCGTCCGGCAACTCGCAGAGCGGACTGATATCCGTCCTCGAATATCTTCAAAATGAAGGACGGCTTACCTACTCTGTTGACGGCACTCTATTGACCCGGGTAGGCAATCTAAAAAATGACGCCGGCGCAAACAAATGGATTTGGCTCTATACCGACGTAGAAACGGATATAAACGTAACTGAATGGGCGGCGCAAATTACATACAAAGGCAAGACTTACACTGACAGCGGCATAGGCGCAAAACAAATGAGTATCAAAAACGGCTGCACTATTATCATTACGTATATGATTTACAACTGATATGAAGACGTCCTCTCACCGTGACAGAGCGCTTAAACTTGCGCTTATAGCAATTATGGCAGCCACGCTGGAGGGCGGCAAATTGGCATTGTCATTTATCCCCAACGTAGAGATAGTCACGCTTCTTTGCGCCGTATACGGATATGTATTTGGATTTTACGGAATCATAGCGACGTATATTTTCGTAGGTATCGAAACTTTGATATGGGGCGCAAATACCTGGATTGTAACTTATCTCATACATTGGGGGTGCGTGTCTTTCGTCTTTATGCTATTTGGCAAATTCAAAATACGTAGCCGACTTATCGCCGCCGCGACCGCAGTAATTCTGACGGTTGCGTTCGGCGTGCTTAGTTCCCTTGTCGACACCGGACTGCTTACCGGATTTTTTGACGACTTCTGGAAGAGATTCGCAATCATATACACCCGCGGAGCAGCCTTCTATATAACACAGACGGCGTGCAACTTACTTCTCTTCCTCATTGTATTCAAACCTCTCGTCATTCGCATTGAAATGCTGCTGCCCGAGAGATTCAGAAGCGTTAGTATACGCAAATAGACGCTCATTTATCGGTAAGGTAATGTTTGATTACTTTAAACTCTTTTTCCGTAAGTCCGTCCACAAAACTGATAGCAGTGTTGTAAATTTTGCTGGCATCGGTTCTTTTTTTACATTGCAAACTACTTTGAAACAAACCGAATCTGGCGCTCTTTTTGCGCTTGGCAAACTTAATTGCTATATTCACAAGTTGTTTTACGTTTATGGTGAGATCTTCGTACTTCTTCGGCAACGCTTTGTCTTTTGACGGCTCTTCTCTAGCCTCTTCTCTGTAAGCGTACAAATACAGGTTATCCATAATTTTGATATACGACTTGATTGCCTCTTCCTCTTTGCGCAAGTTGTACGGCTCTTCTTCTTTGATATTAAAAATCCGCTCAGTTTCTATATCGTCCTTTTTGTAATCGGCGAAATAACTATAGACGTCTCTTTCAATAGAGTCGAATTTTACGCCACTGACGGTAATTGCCTGATATACTATGCCTTCTTTGAATTTCAATTTCTTTTTTTCTACAAGCGCTTCCACTCCCTGTCTTGCCTTGAAATAACTCCAACCAAACTCCTGTTGTATTTGAGGGATGGTGACTTTATTCTTCTTAGCGACATACTGCGACAATACTAATATTTCGTCGTCGTTTATTTTACTCATTTTTGCCCCTCCTAAGTCGGATTTGTAAACATTATGAATGCGTCTTGCATATTAAAACACAAATGGATTGCGCTTTATCGACTTAGCGATATATTGATAAGCGTATTTCTTGTCTGACGGATTGACTTTGACATCATACTCGTCTATATTTGCCTGCGACAAACTGCTGAATTCTTTGCACTTGTAATACCTTTCCAATTTCGACAACAACACATATCCGCAGTTTGCTTCGGTAATAATACACTCTCCTTGGTCAAAATGCGTAAGTCTGCTCTTAGGAATGAGCGGTATCGTCTCCACAGAATAATGATTTATTTCTCTGCCGTCGCCGTTGAGAGCGCTCAGCGGAGATATTCTCGTCATATTGCCGCATTCTTTGGAAATCTCCTCAAGCGTCGACGGGTTGTTGCTGCCGAAGAAGACGTGCATATTGAGATTGTCCCTTATTATCTTTGCGTTTTCACCGTATACGCTGTCGAGTTGCGCGTATGATTGGATAATGAGTATAAACCATATATTTCTGCCCGCGCACGCCGAGATAGTCGTCTCAAAATCTTTGATGGCGGGAAAGTTGCCGAATTCGTCGAGTATGAAATAGAACGGAGCGTCAAGTTTTCCGTTAGGCTTCTTCATAGCCTCTTCGATAAGAAATCTATACGCGTCCTGCACAAACATAGATATGATTTTATAATGCACCTTCAGTTCGTCTCTATAGTTGATAAACAAAGCCACTGGCTTATCGCCGGTAAGTTCGCTCAATTCAAAGGAATTGCACGACGTGATAAGACGAATTGCGCTTTCTCTGAATATTGCAACCTTTGCGTTAAAACTGCTGACTACGCAACGTCTTGTGGTGTGCGCGTTGTCAAGTATTGCAAACTTCGCCAAAGAGTACGCTCTCGACTCCGAAGGACGCGTTGAAAAATATCCTCCGTCATTATATGCAGAGCCGCTCGTTCCCTCGTCCTTGAAAGTATTCATTATAGACAGCATAGTAGAGAAAGAGAACGTATCTTCGGTGATGGGATTCTTATCGAGCTGAGTATCCTCAAGCATAGCCCAAAGAAAGGCTTTCAATAACTCTCGCGCGGTATCTTCCCAATATGGGTCTTTTTCGCTCAAAGTTGGCGCAATCACGTTGGCTACCGTATCTATATCGTTGCCTACGTCGTCGAGTTCGTACTTAGTAATTGTGTCGATAGCCTCGTCGAGTTGCTTTTGGTTTTTATATACTTTGCCTCTAAAAGAGTTGTATAATGCGCCGTCTTTTTCCTTCACGACCTTGACTTCGTCGTCAATATTCATAATTGCCGTATACTTTCTATAAATAGGAGTGAGCATATTCCAGCACTCGCTCTTGCGATAGTTGCGGAAGTTGAGCAACTTGATTTCATACCCCTGCTTCTTCAACTCTTCCGCCGTATATTTATATACCTCTCCTTTAGGGTCGGAAATTATTAGAGAGCGTTTTATCTTCTGCCTCGCAAAGGAAAGTATAGTAGGTATCACGTAAGACGTCGTCTTACCGAGTCTTGTTGCGGCAATTACTCCAACGTGATTTTCGTCGCTCGAATACATTTGAATAAGTTTGCCGTCTTTATAAAAACACGCTTTGAGTACGCCGTCAATTGCCTTTCCGCCAATCTCGTCAAAAATATGCGTATTTCTTACGTTTGGCTCAAGTTCGTTATATTGCGCAAGCGAGGCGTTGTCATAGCCGCTTAAAAGATTTACGTTTGTTTTCATTGTATGCTACCCCCAAATCCATATTTGTTGATTGTCTTAAATTCGTTGATTATACCGTCGAGCATAGCCCCATCTAGAATTAGTTTGCCCGCCTTGATTCTGTTGGCGAGTATTGCCTTGTCAAGAGCCTTAGATATATTGTCCGTCGACAACTTGGCGATTGACATTTTGACATCTTTGTCTATAGATATCTCCTCAATGCCGTAAAGTTGAGCCTTGCGAGCAAGCATATCGTCGATAATAAGTCCCTTTTCCTCTTGATTTACGCTTGCCAAACTTACCACGTTGCACAACTTCTTAAGCGCGCTTTCGTTGGCTTTATCGCATACGCATATCGGCAAAATACTGCTCAAATCTATCTGTACACTAGGAAGCGTCAGTCTAAAGTCTTTGCGCTTAGAACTTCTCAAGAAGTCAAGCGCCAGATCCATTGCCTCGGGCTCTATCTCGCCCCTAAAGGAAATAATATATACGTTGGGTCTGTCCTCGTCGCACTTGCGAACGAATATATTATTGGTAGTTGCGTCGACGTCGTTTTTGCCAAGATCGCCCACTTCTATGACCTCGACTTTTGCATTCTTTGCAAGGCTGACGATTGCGCTTACGTAGTATTGCAACAACACCGCGCTGTCTGCGCAGAGACACAATGGAGTATAGTTGGACTTCTGACGCAAGTCAAAGTTTTGCGCTTCTCTCAAAATACGACCTTGCTCTTGCCTGCGATCGAGTATAAATCCGTCAAACGCTTTTACGTTTATCTCTATACATTGCTTTGAATTAAGTTTGAGAGGCAAATCGCATATAGGCGAACGGCGCTGCTTGTCCTCCATAGAATATATCGCAAGTTCCTTGTCTTGATATGGCAGTATCTCGCTGTATAGTATCCTTGCTTT
Source organism: Clostridia bacterium (assembly GCA_013316135.1). Lineage (GTDB taxonomy): Bacteria > Bacillota > Clostridia > Christensenellales > UBA3700 > RACS-045. Next base: position 2,090 of record WSNH01000052.1, on the reverse strand, counting down.
TGGCGCCGAGTACTCGTCTCTTGGCAGAACCGACGCATTGAAAGCCTTTTCTATGAGACAGGAGATAATATTGCGGCAGAAGCCTTTAGCCTCTTGCGGATAACTTGCCTTTAGCGCCCCGATAAGCGAAGAGTTGTATCTCATTTCCAACGCCGTCAAAAGGCTGTCAAAACATTCCTGTCTGTCTGCGGCGTTGTAATAAAGATACAGCATTGCTCCGTCTACGTCGTTCCACCTTGCCGCTCTCCTCAGATTCTTGAGACCCGCGCTTTCGTCCTTATCTACGCATATTCCGTGTATCTGCATTATACCCAACGCTTTCAGCGCGCTGATACAGCCCTCGCCCGCTCTGTTGACGAGATTGCTTATTATCTTCTCTTTGCCTTCCTCATTAGGATTCATCATTCTACGGTCTATGGCCTGCGAAAGCGCGCTTCCCTTGATTGCTACGACTTGAGATTGAAGTTGATCTTCGTCGGCAGTCATATGTAAAAATTCTCTCATATACTGCTGAGTTCTGCAATATCTCAAGTAATCTTTTTCGTCCTCTATCTGCTTCACTTCGTCGCTTTGTACGATATCCCAAAGCGCTTTGGCGCTCCTATCGTCGATTAGGTACGCCTTGGCTAGAGATAAAAAAGCTTGCTTGCTCTGCTCAAAGGACATTGCCTTTACGATAGGTGCGGAAAAGAGAAAATATTGATTCAAAAAACGTTCGTGTAAATCTTTCATAGTCTTCACTCCTTTGCGCTTATTTGATACTTGCTTGGAATCACATAGTCGATAATACCGTATTCCAAGGCTTGCGCCGCGCTAAGCACGTTGTCTCTGTCAGTATCGCGAGCGATTTCCTCTACAGAGCGTCCCGTAAAACTCGACAGCATTGCATTGATATTTCCCCTCGTACGCTCTATATGCTGAGCGGCGAGAATGATATCCGACGCCTGTCCGCTTGCTCCGCCCAAAGGCTGGTGCAAAAGCACTTCGGCGTTTTGCGTAGCCGCTCTCATACCCTTTGTGCCCGCGCCCAAGATTACCGCCGCCATAGACGCCGCCTGACCTAGCGCGACCGTCATTATCTTAGCGTCTATAAAGTGCATTGTGTCGATTATAGCAAGTCCGTCGGTTATCACGCCTCCCGGGCTGTTGATTTGCAACGTGATTACTCTCTCCTCAGGCGGTACGCTCGCTATCTTAAACTGGTGGTCAAGATATTGAAGTTTGTCAATCACGCACAACGCCATAGTGTTGTCTATCTCGCCAAATATGTTGATGGTCTTGTACTGCAGCGAGTAATCAGGTCCAAAACCGTTTCTGGTTTCCATTGTTATTTATTCCTCCTCTTTATGTCTTCTTCTATTAATTCATAATATTTGTCAAAAATCTTCAATACTAGAGTCTCATCTTCTACTACCGACAACTTATCGTCGTCCGTGTATTCGAATACGACTGCTTCGTCATCTTCAATGCCTTCAATCTTCGTGATAGGATGCAATATGCAAAATAATCTTCTTTCATCAAAGATGGACGCCACTTGCTCAAATTCATAGGCGTTGCCCTCTTCGTCATTCAACGTGACGCTGTCCAAATTGTCTTTATTCAAAAGTTTTTCGAACAAACTTATTTCTTGTTCTTTATTATTCATAATTTTTGTCCTCTTTGTTTTTTATTTTTTGTTGCCCGCAGTTATACTGCGGGAGCGGCGAAGTAGGATTATCTATCCAAATCTTCGCCATTGCTGTGAGAAGGCATATTGTCTGCAAGACACTTACAATGCGCAAAGTAATAAATGTACACTTCTTCGAGTATATTTTCGTCGTTCTCTATTATAAGAACTTCTTTGCCATCGCGCTTTCCTACGCTGTAGCACTCGCCGAAGTCATAATCGTTTTTTTCTCTTATGACGCATCTGATCTTGTCCTTAAGCATCAACGCCACAACTTGAAAGTATTGTCTTACGTTGCCGCAGCAATCCGTAAGCGCAAGACTCTCGCAGTTGGATTTGTATGCCAACTTACTCACATCTTTGCCAAATAGTACGATACTGTACTCCATTTTGCCCTCCTCATAATAATTTTTATATTTAATAG
>WSNH01000051.1 GCA_013316135.1 Clostridia bacterium | reverse complement strand
ATCAGCGTTGTGGTGCTTTCGGGATGCGTAAAGAATGACGCTCCGCTTGACGGAGAGACCCCAAGCGGAATTGTCGAAGGATCAACTATAAAGCAAGTTTTTTCCTCTTGATTTTCTACTAAATAAGTATTATTGCTAAGCAAACCCAAAACAAAAGTCGTTATCTTCATTGCTCTTTTACTTCTCCAATATCATCGTAATAGGTCCGTCATTGGACATATCAATATGCATATGCTCGCCAAATACGCCGGTTGCCACCTTTCCCAGACGTCTTCTGAACTTTTCGACTGTAAAATCGTAAAGAGGCTTTGCCACGTCAAACTTTGCCGACTTGGAAAAATCGGGACGTCTACCACTGAAAGCGTTGCCGTACAGCGTAAAGTTGGAAACTACCATTACTTCTCCGCCCACATCAAGCAAAGTCTTGTTGAGTTTGTTATTTTCGTCTTTAAAAATTCTCATACCAATAACTCTGTCGACAAGATACTTGCATATTTCCTGCGTATCTCCCTCCGTATATCCTACAAGCACGAGATACCCCTCTCCAATCTTAGATATTTCCTCTTCGTTTACTGTCAATCTTGCGCGATTGACTCGTTGTACAATTACTCTCATTGATTTTTTACGCTTTTTGACGCCCTCTTTATCTCTCTGATACCTTTAATTGATTGCACTATTTTATTCATAAGTATATTGAGCATATTGGTGTTCTTTACTTCTACGGACACCTTTATAGTTGCAAGATTGTTCTTTTCCGATTTTGCCGATATACTCGTCATAGCCACCTTCATATTGGTAATAAGCGTGGCAATCTCAATTACAAGACCGGTTCGGTCAAATGCCGATATGACTAGATGAGCAACGAATTTTTCGTCTTCGGATATTGACCACTGCGCCTCAATAATTCTTTCTTGCTCAAAACTTTTGCAATTGGGACAGTCTGTCCTGTGAATTACCACTCCGCCGTTGCGAGATATGTAGCCCAATATCTCATCGCCGGGAAGCGGAGAGCAACACTGCGAAAATCTGTACTTCAAGCCGTGTTCGCCCTTAATTACAACGCCTCCGTTTTGCTTGCGAGTCGCAGTCTTTTTGGTCATTTGCTCCAAAGTCGTATTTTCTTGAATATGCTCTGACTTATAGAGTTCGACCAATTTATTTATTACCTGCAGCGAAGTAAGTTCGCCATACCCAACAAGAGCAAGCACCTCTTCTTGAGTATTCAATCCGTATTTTTGATGAATAAACTTATTCCAACTCTCCGTAGCAAACAAATCATTGAGCGCATACCCTCTATGTTTTGCCTCTTTTTCCAAGATTTCCCGTCCGCGCTTCTCGTTTTCTTCTCTCATTTCTTTCTTAAAGAAAGATCGAATTTTGCTCTTCGCGCTCGGCGTAATTACAAACTTCAACCAATCTCTTGACGGACCTTTTGAAGTATTTGAAGTGATTACCTCAACAACGTCGCCGTTGTTGAGTTTGGTACTCACCGGCATAATTCTAGAATTTACTTTAATACCGGTGCATTTTTCGCCTACTTTGCTGTGTATTGCATATGCAAAATCCACTCCGGTCGAACCGTTGGGCAAATTAAACACGTCACCTTTTGGCGTAAATACAAAAACTTGGTCGGAATATAGATCCACTTTTAGCATATCGAGATATTCTTGAGAATCGCTCGCTTCATCCTGAAGTTGCATTACATTGCGAATCCAAGCAAGTTTGTCGTCTTCAATCTTTGTGGTGTCGATATTATTGCCTTGCTTATACTTCCAATGCGCCGCAATACCGTATTCGGCAATCTTGTGCATTTCAACAGTGCGAATCTGTATTTCAAAAGGCGCGCCGTAAGCCGTAAGCACCGTAGTATGCAAAGATTGATAAAGATTTGCCTTAGGCACGGATATATAATCTTTAAATCTACCGGGGAGCGGTTTCCACTTAGTATGTATTGCGCCAAGCACGGCGTAACAGTCTTTGACATTATCTACTATGACGCGCAACGCAATCAAATCATAAATCTGCTCAAACGGCTTTCCTTTGTTAAGTTTTCTATAAATACTGTAAAAATGCTTCGGTCTTCCGTTCACGTCGCCTCTTATCCCGAGTTCGTCGAGCATATCGTGCAACTCTCCGGATATATTATCTACGAGTTCTTGCCTTTCCAACTTGGTTTGCGCAACCTTTTCGGCAATAAAATAATAACTGTCCGGATATAAATATCTCAAACACAAATCTTCAAGTTCGCCCTTTACGCTGGATATACCGAGACGCGCGGCAATGGGAGCATAAATATCCAAAGTTTCTTGCGCAATTCTCTTTTGCCCCTCTTCGTCCTTGAAAGACAAGGTACGCATATTGTGCAATCTGTCGGCAAGTTTGATAATAATGACTCTGATATCGTTGCTCATCGCCATAAACATACGTCGCAAGTTTTCCGCTTGCTCCTCAAGTTTTGACTTAAAATTGAGTTTGCCCAACTTTGTAACGCCCTGTACCAACGATAATACAACAGGTCCAAACATCTGACTTATATCATCAGCTGTATACTCCGTATCTTCTATTACGTCGTGTAAAAGCGCGGCAACTACCGTATCGCAATCCAGTCCTAAATCAATGAGAATTTCCGCAACAGCGTTGGGATGAATAAAATATTCTTCTCCCGACTGTCTTTTTTGACCGGAATGCGCAGTTTTGGCAAAATAATATGCCTTAATTATTTTCTCTGAATGCGATTCATTATAATTTTCTTGAACTTTGTTGATGAATTTTATTTTTTGTTCTTCCACTTGCGTCCTCTGAAAACTTTTTTATACATATATTATATATGACACGCTTTTTTATGTCAATATGCTACTCGACTGCCACGTAAAAAACGCTAAGTAACTTGCACTTTTGCTTCGTCTATCTTACGATATATCTCGCTTTCCGCAAGTTTTCTTTTGACGGCGCTATCTATTGTAAACTTACCGCTTACATTGAGTATCCCCAGTTCGGACAATATCACAGCCGACAGCGCGACTTCGTCATATTCTGCAAGCATATACTTACTCAACGCGCTATAAAGTTCTGACATTCCATAGATTTCTTTTTCGCTAAGAAGTCTTTTTATAGCCAAAAATATCTCGCCCAATCGTTTATACGACGGCAAGAATTCTCTTATCTTACCCAATATCCGATCGTTGTCAAGTTGATATAAATTACTGGTCTTGCCAAGAGTTTTCTTAAATATTCCGCTATCTAAGGGCTTGTCCAATAATATCACGTTTTTATAATATCCCAATTCTTTCAACGACGTCGGACAAAATATCAATTTTGTGACAGGCGCCAAAGTCCCTCCTACTCTATTTTGCGTGAGTATATATCCAAATTTTTCATTATATTTTGTTAAGAAGTCGAGATATGTTTGAATATCATATGCGATATAACAGGTAGAAAACTGTCCGCCTAATCTAAGCGCTTCATCGCAATCGACGGTATGAATTTCACCGCCGCCAATTGCAAGTCCCGTCATTATATATGCCCCAAAGTCCCCCTGCTCCTCTACCTTGTCGCATAATATTGTATTGACTTTGCCTTGCGCGTAAACCCTGTTTTTGTAATTCGCAAGCGTCAACGTGTAATACAACTCTTTCGGCGTAGCGCTAGCAAGCAACTGCTTATACTTCAAACCGCCGAATATCACCAATTCCTTATCCGGTCTTTTGCTTACGACATGCGAAGTATTTCCCATTTGCACAAATTCTTTGTCTGCGACAATCTCTTTAAATTTGACACCCGGATTTCCTTCTCCAAAAGGCTCAAGCATTTTCAGTCCTCTCGCCATATCTAACGCGCTGTCTACGTCTGCCATATCCACGTCAAATCTAACCTTGGGTATAAAAAAACTCATATCAAAGTCTCTTGCGATACACTCGTTGAGTTTATCAGCAAACGTCTGCAAGTTTTTACCCTCCAAAGACATTCCGCACGCCATTGTATGACCGCCGAATTTAATTAGCAAATCCTCACACATAGCCACATATTTTCTTATATCTAAACCTTTTACACTTCTGCCACTGCCTTTGTATATGTCTCCGCTCTTTGTAAGCAATATGGTAGGTCTTTTAAATGTATCGGCTATTCTTGAAGCCACAATACCTAAAATACCGTCATCCCAATAAGCGTTGTAAAGCACTATCGCGGGTTTATTCTCAAAATCGTATTCCTTAAGAATATCAAAACACGCATCGGCAAGATCGTTGGTAAGTTCCATTCGCTTTGCGTTTGACTCATTGAGTTGTTTGACAATGCTGTCAAGCAAAAAATTATCGTCGCAACAAAACAAATCAAGCACGGCGTTGGCGTCGCTCAATCTTCCGAGAGAATTTATCCTTGGCGCAATCTTAAATCCTATATCATAAGAATTGACCTCTCCGTCTACGCAAGTTGAGATCAACTTTTTGATACCTCTCCTTACGTTGAGCGAATTGATATTTTTAAGTCCGGCTTGCGCGATAACCCTGTTGTCGCCGACAAGAGGCACTACGTCTGCCACAGTTGCAATAGCCGCTATATCAAGGTATTTATCCCTCTCGACCTTTCCACCAAGCCCCTCAATTATCCTCAAAGCCACGCCTGCTCCGCATAATTCTCTAAAGCAATCTTCTCCCGACATTTTTGGATTAAAAATTAAGCAGTCAGGCAATACCTCTCCCAGTTCGTGATGGTCGGTGACAATCACGTCAAATCCCAACACCTCTCTGGCATATTCCACTTCTTCCACGCCTGTAATACCGCAGTCGACAGTGATAAGCAAATCACTCAAATATTCTTCGGCTAGCCGTTCTAAAGTCTCTATTGAAAGTCCGTAACCGTCAGTATGTCTATTTGGCAAAAAACAATGCGCTTTGACGCCGATAGACTTAAAGTAATTATACAAAATGCTCACACCGCAAACGCCGTCGCAATCATAATCGCCATAAATCAATATATTCTCTTGATTGTCTATCGCATATTTGATACGCTCGACCACTTTATCATAACCTACGTATCTATGTATATCAGTCAGGTCGTCAAGGCTTGGATATAAAAACTTATATAATTTATCTTTACTGTCGTAGCCTCTTGCAATAAGAATTTCCACTATCTTCTTATCGACAGAAAACTCTTTAGCAAGTTCTATAACTTCACTTTGATCCATACTCACTCATTCTCTATTATTGTATCAAAATCCACAATAAAAATAAGAGCGTACTAAAAGTACGCTCTCAATGTCTTTTAGTTTTTGGCGCCTGCGTATTTAGGCTTGTCTTTTCTTAAGCCGTCACGTTTTACGATTTTACGTTTGTCCGCTGCGTTTTTCATCAAGCAGTACATCGACGGAGCAATTACGAGCGACGAATAGAAACCTGCAATCAAACCAAATATAACCGGCAATGCAAATTCTCTCACCGACGCCGTACCTATGATTGCAAACAACGTAATTGCTACCATAGTGGTGATAGTCGAATTGATAGAACGCGTAAGCGTCTGAATAATAGATTCGTTGACCATCTTATTGTTGTCAATCATACCGCCCTTGACGTTGCCGCCATACTTCTTCCTATTCTCTCTAACTCTGTCAAATACGACTATTGTATTATTGATTGAGTAAGATACGATGGTGATAAGAGCGGCTATAAACGCGCTGTTGATTTGTATTCTGAAGATAATAACCAAAAATACCATCATTGCCACGTCGTGGATAAGTCCGATAATTGCGGCAATACCACTCCATATCTCAAATCTGATCATTATATAAATAAGGATAAGAACGAGTGATACGCAAACTGCTATCAAAGCCGTATTGATAAGCGAAGCCGAAGCCGTAGCGCCGATATACGAAGTGCTTATAGTAATAGACTCGTCTTGATATTCTGTCGAGTAATACTCTTTAATTTGATTTTCCAACAGTTCGTTTCTCTTGGTCGTCAAATCGTTGTTGTTAGTATCAAACGTGGAAGATATATTGTCATACTTTATGACCAAAGCCATTTCGCTGCCGCTTCCCGAAGTCTGAACATAACTTATTGAAGCAACCGCTGCGCTTTCGCTTATTTCGATACCGAAATTCTCTTTAGCATATTCCACTATTTGTTTTGCAATCTCGTTGCTTGTCAGTATACTCTCGATTTTTTGATAGTGCTTGTTATACTCTTCAGAGTTGTTGAGCACGTCAGAGCCAAGTTCTACGGTAAGAATGGAGCCGCCTGCAAAGTCGATACCGATATTCATACCCTTGGATATATCCTTATTGACAACGGCAAATGAAGTAAATACTATCACCGCTACCAAAAAAATTATTACAGGAGCGATTGCCCACAACCAATGTTTTTCAACAATTTTTGCATTTTGCAATTTTTTCATCGTCTCGCCCCTCCTTTATTTGTTTTTTTATTTACAATAAGAGAAGGCTCTTTTTCCTGCTTTTCTTCTTTTTCTTCTAGAACCTCGCTATCGTCGCCCTTGTCGACTATCTCCGGTCTATTCAAACCAAAAAGTTTTGCCTTGGATTCATCGGAGTTGAATACCGTAATACATTTGAGTATCAACCTTGTCAAAAGCAAAGAAGCCAACAGTGAAAGAATTATACCAATCAAAAGAGTTATACCAAAACTCTTAATTGTCGAAGCGCCGAAAATTATAAGTACTACAGCGCCTATGATTGTCGTCACGTTGCCGTCTATGATTGCGCCAAGCGAACGTTTAAATCCGGTACTGAAAGCCGTACGCATCGTCTTACCGTTTTTATACTCTTCTTTGATACGCTCAAAGACAATTACGTTTGCGTCTACCGCCATACCTATCGAAAGCAGTACGCCCGCAATACCCGACAATGTAAGTTGCACCCAAGGAAAAATTGCCAAGAAGAAGAGGTACGTCAACGAATAGTACCACAAAGACAAGCTTGCCGCAACGCCCATAAGTTTGTACATAACGATAATATACAAGAATATGAGCACAAGTCCAACGATACCGGAGATAAGTCCCGCTTTGATTGCCGAACTACCCAGCGTAGCCGTCAATGTGTTGCTCTCCGACATCTTAAGTACGAGAGGGAAAGATCCTGATTGAATTCTTACCGCCAAGTCGTATGCTTGGTCATAACTGTAATTGCCGCTTATCGACGCATTACCTGTGGATATTGCCTCATTGACTGTCGGCGCGATTACAAATTCATCATTGATCCATATAGACAATCTTGATCCCGACAATGCTGAAGTAGTTGTAGAAAACTTCTTGGTACCCTCTTCGGTAAAACTGAGCGCTACCGAATAATATCCGGTCTCTTGCTCGTAGGTCACGCCTGCGCTTGCAATATCCGTACCGGTAAACTTCTCTTCAAGTTTTACTTTTCCGCTTGCATCGTCAAGAGAAAGGTCGCCTTCCGCGCCGTCCACATATTCTTTGAATTCAAAACTGGACGGACGTCCGATCAAATCGAAAATTCTCTCCGGATCGTCTTCGTCAGGAATTTCTACGCGGATTCTTCCGTTTGACACTGTTACTTGAGCTTCCGAATAACCTTTGCCAAAAAGCAAAGACTCAAGACTTGCTCTCGTACCTTCTATCAAAGTATCGAGATTATTTTTTTGTTCGTCAGTAAGATTGGACTCGTCGACTTCATACACTGCGTATACGCCGCCGCTGAGGTCGAGACCCAAACTTATATTTTTAATAAAGGCGTTATAATTAGTAATACCCAACTCTCCGTTGTCCAAAGACAAAAAGCCAAAGACCGAGCCAAGTACTATAAGTATAGCCAAGACTGTCAATATCACAATTGACTGCCACTTTTTCACTTACGGTGCCTCCCTAAAACATTAGTCTATTCTATTATATATATATAATAATAATAAGTCAATAAAAATTATTGACTTTTCGCTCAAAAATTATATTGATTAAAAAGAAAACTTCCCCATATTTTTCGATATCAATTTTAATTTTAAATAAAAAAATTCAGCGTACCGACTTTACTGGTCGATACGCCGCATTTTACTCTTCCTGATTATTCAATTCTTTGAGAAACTCGTTGTAAAGTTTGTCCAACAAATCCTCGTCTTCTATTGGAACGAACACATCGTTGCCGTCCGCGTCGGATTGAATATGAAAAATAACCATCTCGGTTTCTTCTTCCTCTCCGTCGTCTGTCTTTTCCTCCGCTCCTTCCGTTGGCTCCAACGGCTCAAGATACATATACCATTCTTCCTCATAATCAAGCGTCGCTATATGTCTGAATTCAACTTCTTTACCTTCTTCGTCGGCAAGTACGATAATTTCCTCGTCTTCTTGCAATTCTGCATTCTCTTTTTTGTTTTCTGCCATAGTAATAATACCTCCTTTATTACTTTATAATGATATCCTAAATAAATAATATTGTCAAC
>WSNH01000050.1 GCA_013316135.1 Clostridia bacterium | reverse complement strand
ATATAAATCAATGTTTACACAAATTTTTCCAAAAATTTTGCATAAAAGGTCTTGACAAGGTCTAAAATAGTGATATAATAAAACAAAGGTCAAAGAAAGTCAAACATAAAATTTGACAAAAGGAGGTTGAGATGGCAAACGTATCCGATGAAATCGAGCAGTTTATACTTTCGATATTTTCAGACGACAGTCTTAAATTGTCGCGGAATGATTTGGCGCATTATTTTTCCGTCGCTCCGAGTCAAATAAATTACGTTTTGTCGACGCGCTTTAATCTTGACAAAGGTTATGTAATAGAATCCAAAAGAGGCGGGGGCGGTTTTATTACAATCGTCAGGATCAGCGAAGACAAAGAGGACACTCTCTCCGCCATATTGCAAGAGATTGACGCAATAGACGCGCTCTCTTTCAACAGGGCAAATTGTTTTTTACAAAGATTGGAGAGAGACGAAGTGATCACCAAGCAAGAGAGCGACATTATCAGAAATGCTATCAGCGACAAGGCGATGGGAGTCGTTACACACAGCGCAGGCGCGCGTAAAAACATATTTAAAGAAATATTGATAGGATTGATTAGGAGGTAAGAATATATGCTTTGTGGGCTTTGCAAAAAAAGACCTGTTGAGGCTATTGTTAAAACAGACGAGGGAAGCGCAAACCTTTGCGGAGCGTGCTTTCAAAGATATAGATTGCTCAAGGCTGCGGGAGAGATAGAGGGGCTGTCTGACTATTTTTATATGTTTGACGAATTTAATCCCATTACGGCGTATTTAGTGCGTACAAGCGAAATGGTTTGCCCTTCTTGCGGAACTAATTTAAATGCAATCAAAAAAGATTATAAATTTGGATGTTCTAAATGTTACGACTTTTTTTCCGATCAAGCCGACAAGTATTTTGAGGAATTGGGCGGTCAAGAATATAAAGGCAGATACTTTGGATATGAGAGCAAAAAAAAGCAGAGCAGAAAACTGTCGGAAATGACAGTGGATGACTTGCCGCTTTTGATGAGAAAGTTGCAAGAGGCGAGAGATAATCAAGAGTTGTCAAGAGCCCAAGCCATTGACAGGCGCATACAACAACTTAAAGGAGGCAAACAGTGAATATTCAAGACGTCATAGTTTCAAGCAGAATTAGATTTGCCAGAAATATCAACAATTTGCCCTTTCCGCACTTGCTTGCCGGCAATGAAGCAAAACTTCAAGAGTTTTTGAACACTGTTCAAAATGTTTGCGCGAGCAAATTTGACAGCGACTTATATACAGTCAACAGTATGAACATAGGCGGCAATCTTTATGAGGGAGCAGGCGATTACATATTGACTATGCTTGTCGAAAATCATTTGATCAGCCCCGCGCTCGGCAGAAGTAAATTGGGCGGAGCCATCATAAGCAAAGACAAGACCATATCCGTGATGTTCAACGAAGAAGACCACTTGCGCGAGCAATGTATATTGGAGGGATTTCGTCTCAAAGAGGCGTATGAGCGACTGCTGGAAATCGACTTGGCTTTGCACGACAAACTGGATATTGCATATAAAAAGGGGCTTGGACATATTACGGCTTGTCCCACCAATTTAGGCGCAGGGATGAGAGCGTCGGTAATGATGTTTTTGCCGGCATTGGATTTGGGCGGAGACTTGAGACGGCTAATCAAAAAATATGCCGCAGAAGACGTGACTATAAGAGGCGTTTACGGCGAAGGCAGCGAAGCAAAGGGCTTTATGTATCAGATATCAAATCAAGCGGCGGTTGGCTGGAGCGAAGAGAAGATTATTGCCAAAGTTGAGAGCGTCGTCAAAGAACTGTGTCAACTTGAAGAGCAGGCAAGGCGGGCTATATGGGATAGAAAAGGCGTGAATATTGAGGATCAGATAATGCGCGCTTACGGCACGTTGTTGTTTGCAAGAGTACTCGGCTCCGACGAATTTATGATAAATATCGCCAACGTCAAGTTGGGAGTGGGATACGGACTGCTCAAGTTGGACATACCTTCTATCAACAGACTTATTCCCAAAGTATTGCCTTATACGCTTTCTGTAAAGGCGGGTAAAAAACTCTCTCCCCACGAGCGGGATATAATGAGAGCAAAGATAGTGCGAGAAGCGTTGCTTGCTTGTAAAACAAAGTAGAAAAAAATTCTTGGGTTTGCGATAAGTACGCAAATAAATAGGAGTGAATAATATGGAAAGATTTGACGAAGAATGTAACAAAATTTTAAAGACAGCGGAAATGCTAGCAATGAAAAGCGGCGGAGTTGTGGGAACCGAGCATTTGCTCTGCGCCTTCACTTATCACGAGAATTGCCCTGCGACAAAGATTTTGGCAAGACACGGAGTTGACAAGAGTATCGTCAAAGAGTTTTTGCCAAGCGACGGCAGATCTTACGTGTCGTGCGAGTATTCTCCAAGGGTGAAGGAGTGTCTCAATACTGCCGTAATGCTATCTAACAGAGTTGGTATGCGATACGCAAATTCTCTTTTGCTTTTGATAGCCACGCTTCAGGACAGGACGTCTTATGCGTGTCGGGGACTTATGGCAATGGGAGTATCTCCCGAAGATATAGGCAACGACGCTCTTGACGTTCTCAATGGATCGGCAAGAAAGAGCAGACCGTCTTCAATGAGCGAAAGGTCAGGCAATGACGGCGCTAAAGGGCAATATTCTTCAGAAGAATACGGCGACGATGACTCCGAAGACGCTTTGGCAGGGCTTGGCGAAGATATGACGCAAAAGGCAAGAGACGGCAAACTCGATCCGGTTATCGGCAGAGACGAAGAAATTCAGCGCATAATAGAGATACTGTCGAGAAGAAAGAAAAACAATCCAATATTGATAGGCGAGCCGGGCGTAGGAAAGAGCGCGGTCGTTGAAGGACTGGCGCAGGCAATCATAGAGGGAAAAGTGCCCGAGCAACTCAAAAATAAGCGCGTATTTTCATTGGATATGGCAAGTCTGCTTGCCGGCACGAAGTACAGAGGCGAATTTGAAGAGAGACTCAAAAAGGCTATTGAACAACTCAACAAGAGAGGAGATACGATACTTTTTATAGACGAAATTCATACGATAGTCGGCGCGGGTAGCACGGAGGGAAGTATGGACGCAGCAAATATTCTCAAGCCGCAACTTGCAAGAGGCGAGTTGCAGACAATAGGCGCGACAACTTTGGAAGAGTATCGCAAATATTTTGAGAAAGACAGCGCATTGGAAAGAAGATTTCAGACGGTCACGGTAGACCCGCCGTCAGTCAGCGACACAATTACTATACTTCACGGTTTGAAGAGCAAGTATGAAGAGCACCACGGCGTTCAGATTACCGACAGCGCAATAGTTGCGGCGGCAGTGATGAGCGACAGATATATCAACGACAGATTCTTGCCGGATAAGGCAATAGATCTCATTGACGAGGCAGGGTCTCGAAAGAGAATACACGGATCTTCTTTGCCGCAAGAGATACAAAAGATAGAAGACGATATCAAAAAGGCAGAGAGTACTATCAAGACTTATGTCGATATGACGGAATACGGCAAAGCCGAAGAAGTCAAAAAATATAAAGCGGAACTTGAGAAAAAACTCAAAGAAGAGCGTAATAAATGGGCAATCGACACGAGCGCAAGCAATATGAGTATAGATGAGACGGATATTGCCAATATCGTATCGTCTTGGACCAAGATACCTGTGACAAAACTCACGCAGAGCGAAAGTGAAAAACTCTTGGGTATGGAAGACATCCTTAAGAAGAGGGTAATCGGACAGGACGAGGCTGTCGAAGCAATTTCTCGCGCAGTCAGAAGGGCAAGAGTGGGCATCAAGGACCCAAAGAGACCAATAGGCTCGTTTATATTCCTAGGACCAACCGGCGTGGGTAAGACGGAGTTGTCCAAGGCGCTTGCAGAAGCGATATTCGGCGATGAAAATCTTATGATAAGAGTTGATATGTCGGAGTATATGGACAAAGTCAGCGTATCTAAACTCATAGGTTCGGCGCCGGGTTACGTCGGCTTTGAAGAGGGTGGGCAGTTGACGGAAAAAGTAAGAAGAAAGCCTTATTCCGTAGTGCTCTTTGACGAGATAGAAAAGGCGCACCCAGAAGTATTCAATATACTTTTGCAAATACTCGACGACGGCGTATTGACGGACTCTCACGGCAGAAAAGTCGACTTCAAGAACACGATCATTATTATGACGTCCAATATAGGCGCAAGTGAGATAAAGGCTACGGCAAGGCTTGGCTTTGGGGCAAAAGAAGCAAGCGATGATTACGAGAATATGCGTCAGGTTCAAATGCAGGCTCTCAAAAAGACATTGAAGCCGGAATTTATCAACCGTATCGATGACATAATCATTTTCAGACCGCTACAGGACGAAGATATGTCTAAGATAATTTCCGTAATGACGGCTTCGCTCAAAAAGCGTCTTGCCGACAAGGACATCAATATCGAGGTCAGCGACAAGGCAATGAAACTTATAGTCGCAAAGGGAGCAAATAAAGAATACGGCGCAAGACCGCTTCGCAGAGCGTTGCAAAGAATGATAGAAGACGAACTCAGCGAGCGTATTCTCAAAGGCGAATTTGCAATCGGAGATCACATAGATATTGACGCCGAAGAAGATAAACTTACTTTTAAAAAGCAAGACAATTGAGCGTGTTTATGCGTTCGCAGTTGTGACGTCTTAATCCTAAGGGAAGGCGTCGCGCATGTGACGAAATATGTTGTTATCAAGCGTAGCCGAGAGATTTTTATCAATTTGAGATTTCTCGGCTGCGTTGCGTTTTGCTCTGAATGACATTATATAAAATTTAGATATCTCCATTTTGCAACGCTCAATACTAATTAGCAAAACGAGCGAGCAATATTGAACTTAAATGATGTTATAAGGCGTCATAAATTTTATTAAATTTTTTCACAAAATTTTCCAAACCCCCCTTTTATTCATTGAAATAATGTGATATAATGTAAATAATAAAAAAAGAGTTGCTGATTAAGCGAGCGTATAAATAATACAAAGATTGCGGACTTGAGCAGAGGCTCTAAAAAAATAAGGAGGGCAATTATATGAGAATTGAAATAATTGCGAGAAATTACAAACTTACCGACAATTTGGAGGAAATCATCAACAAGAAGATGGAGAAGTTTTCGAGATACTTTGAAGACGACGCCAACGCAAAGATTTTCCTTAAAGAAACTGGCAAAGAAAGATACGTAATGGAAGTGACGATTTTCTTCGGCAACAATATGGTCAGAAGCGAAGTGTCGTCGGACAATATGTATAAGAATATAGATTTGGCATTGCCAAAGATAGAAGGACAGATAAGAAAGCACCGCACGAAACTCGGCAAACTCAAAAAGAGCGCGTTGGAAGGCGAGACTATGTATCCGCAAGCCGAGCAAGCAAAGATGGAGGTCATTCGTACCAAGTCAATGGCTCTCAAAAAGATCGACCTCGAAGAAGCCGTCGAGGATATGGAACTTGTCGATCACGACTTCTATATATTCCTCAACAACACGACTGGCAAAGTCAACGTGTTGTATAAGAGAAAAGCAGGCAACTTAGGCTGTATCGAAGTTGACGCGTGATTGAATTTGAATTTTGACGCGACTCCCTTCTCACCAAAAGAGAGGGGAGTTTTTTTAGGTAATAAGTAAGAGGGGATAGTGAAGAGGTAAGTGATAGTTGGCTTGTCACCTCGACCGAAGTGGAGAGTCCTAATCCGCTTTTAGATCGTTGAGATTTCTCCGTTCCGCTTCGCTTCAGTCGAAATGACGGAGCATTGTTCGCTTTGACCGAAATGACATATTTTTGTCACCTAGAGCAAAGTCGAGAGGTCTCTATCATTTTTAAAGAATTATATTCATTCAATTGTCTTTTTTGAAATTTTGTAGTAAACTTATTGTGAATAATAATGGAGTGCTATTACAGACAGAGGACAATATGAGAAAAAAATCTTTGATTATTGCATTGATTATAGTAATCGTCGCATTGCTCGCAGGGCTTGGGGCGTGTTCTACTTTAACTAACAATATCAAGATTCAAGACAATGTCGTATCGCGTTTTGGCGACGGAATTGCGGTGTTGTCGACCAATCTTGCGCCAAGGACGGCTCAAGAATATAAGGACGTACAGCGCGTTACAGCCAAAGTCAACGTCGACGCGAGAATGAGCGGTTATCATATCACGGGACTGTACTTACCTGCTGGAGAGTCGTTGACCATCACCGTTCCCAACACAGTAAGACTTAATTATTATTCGGTATTTGTAGACACCTATTCTACGGAGAGAAGAGTATCCAAATATATTTCCAACGTGACTACGGAGTTGACTTCGCCTACCGGCGGAATAGTAGAGATATTCGTACCTGCGAGCGATGATTTGACAAGCGAGTCTACCAATGCTTCTTTCAATATGACTATCGAAGGCGGCATCGTCATTCCTTATTACAGACTTGGCAGAGACTCTTTGGCGCAAGTAGAGCAAGGGGACGGCGCTTACGCGGTGCTTGACTGCGTCAACACGAGATTTTATGTTCCCACTTCGGCGCTTTATGACGAGGACAACAAAAGCAAGATCGACGATCTTTACAACGTGTTATTGTGGTGGCAGTCCGCCGTATCTTTCGTCAATGAGACGCTTGGCATTGCCAGCAGTTCGAGAGACTATACGTCGAGTATAGTATTCGGAGATTATTCTCAGATTTCTTACGACTCAACGGTGCGCGTAACATATGCGCCTATTTCCTATTTTTCCAAGACTTTGTTTTACAGTAATTTGCTAGAAGGCGAAGCGTGGGATCTCTTATTCAATATTTGCGACTACAAGACCAGAGTTGCCGGAGGAAACGCAGACGGTATTATTTCGCAAGAATCGCTTATAAACATTCTGTGCGCAGTAGACCACGTCGTAATGACCAATCCGAGCGGAGAGTCTCACAACGATATCAACTGGCTGCACGATTCGTATTCTTGCTTGATGGGTACTTTGGAAATTCTTCGTCTTCCAAGCGCGGAAATAATGCAATATCACCAAGAAGATTTGGCAATGGCATTTTTTATCAACATATTGCACAGTTTTGGACTTGACAAGACGATAGAGATAATATCCGAGTACCGCAAAGAGACTGAGCCTCTTGACATTGACGGCTACGCGCTTTTAATAAGTTCGGTTTTAAGAGCCGATATGAGTATGTATTTTGACACCTTCCAAATGCAGCTTACGCAGGAGACGAAGAACAAAATGTCCGGCAACCAACTTTATGTGCCCGTGCAGACGTTGTTTACCGTGGGAAGCGAAGCCAATAGTTACAACCTTGGATATACCGTGGCAATGGGCGAGAGAGCTGTCTTTGATTTTGAGGGCAACATAGTATCAGTCGTGGACGGATGGAAAGTGGAAAAGGTCGTTGGCAAGAATCCTCGTCTTTGGAGCAAAGACAGTGAAAGGCAAGGCGTATATTATTACACCCCCAGCCAGGACGCGCTGATAGACGAGTTTGACGTCACGCTTTCCAACGGAGATTACACAATCACGCTTTACGGAAAAATCAACGTCATCATCACAGTTGCTACCTACAAGATTTATGAGGGATGGAAGTTTGACAATCCTTCGACCGCGCTTGCAGAGGCGATAGATTCTTACGACAAGCGTACGCCGGATTATGTCGGCAGCATAGATTTTGCAGGAGTACGTCGTCGCGCGGAAGTAGATACCAGTGTATACGTATTGACACTCACAAGCGGATGTATTCGCGTTCCGCAGAGCGGAAAGTACCGTTTCTATCTGCGCAACAACGGACGTTGCAGAGTAGAGTTTGGAGTGCCGAAATATATGTTTAATATGTTTGACATATCCATACCTTTCTCGGAGTTTACGAGAGGACATTCCTATGACATAGACCTTGACGCGGATACCAACTATTATTTCAATCTATACTTGCTCTCGACAAAAGGCGGCTGCGACGCCGCGTTGGGCGTAAGATATATCGAGGACGAGAGCGTAGATGACGACAAGGACTTTGGCATCATAGCCGACATAGTAGATTCTGACTATCTGGTTTACAACGGATTATCCGAAGACAAAGTCGTCAAGTTTGAGCCGCCGGTGATTTATCCGACCGGCTACGGTTTTAAGGACGAGTTCTATCAGCCTTACGTCTTGACAGAAGACAACGTGATTTCATACCCCAAGGCTCTCAACGCGTCGAACGAAATAGAGTTTGTCTTTGACGAACTCAACAGTTCTTACTATACGGCTTTGGAGAGAAATTCTCAGTATGATTTCATATTGAAATTAGACGGTGAGAGGAGGATGGAATATGTTCAGTTCTTCGTACGTAACGTCAGTTCTATGGTAGGCGCGCGCGTCAAAATATCCGTAGCAAACAACGCTGAATTTTCAGACGCAAGAGATATAGTACTCAAAGAAAATCAAAGACAGCTCTCTCGCCCATTGCCACGGTATTTCCAACGTGACTACGGAGTTGACTTCGCCTACCGGCGGAATAGTAGAGATATTCGTACCTGCGAGCGATGATT
>WSNH01000049.1 GCA_013316135.1 Clostridia bacterium | reverse complement strand
ATTATCACTTGTCTTTTTTTTCAGTTTTAGATATAATTGTTATATGCAAAAATATAAGATTATTACATATGGGTGTCAGATGAACATCCACGAATCGGAAAAAATAGCAGGTACGCTTCAATCTATGGGTTACGTTGAGTGCAAAGACGAGAACGACGCCGACGTGATTGTTTTCAATACCTGTTGCATTAGAGATAACGCGGAAAAACGCGCTTTGGGTAATATAGGCGCGGTTAAGCATCTAAAAAAAAGCAAGCCCGGATTGATCTTGGCTGTCGTAGGATGTATGACTCAGCAAGACGGTGCAGGACTAAATTTAAGACAAAAATATCCGTACGTAGATATAGTATTGGGCACTAATAATCTTGCAGAGTTGAAAAATGCCGTATTAAAACTTAAAAATTCAGGAAAAAAGAGCGTGCTCATAGATCCAAACGAGCGCCCCGAAGTACTTGAGGGAGAATTAAAATATCGTACCAGCGGTTGTAACGCTTGGCTTAATATAATGTATGGTTGTAATAATTTTTGCACTTACTGTATAGTTCCTTATGTGAGAGGGAGAGAGAGAAGTCGTAAGATGCAAAATGTAATCGACGAATTCAAGATGCTTATTGATCAAGGCTACAAAGAGATTACTTTGTTGGGGCAAAACGTAAATTCTTATGGACACGATTTGAATGACGGAAGTAATTTTGCAAAATTACTTGAGGAAATTGCCAAAATTCAAGGCAAACACAGAGTTAGATTTATGACTTCGCATCCAAAAGACCTCAATATGGACGTAATCGACATTATTGCAGACAGCAAAAATATTTGCAATAATATACATTTGCCAATACAGTCGGGATCAAATAAGATACTAAAACTTATGAATCGTCATTACACAAGGGAATATTATTTGGATACGATAGATGCAATTAAGTCGAAGATACCTAATTGCGGAATTACCACCGACCTTATGGTAGGATTTCCGTATGAAGAAGAAGAGGATTTTGAATATACTTTGGATATAGTTCGCAGGGTTAAGTATTCAAGCGCTTTTACGTTTATTTATTCTGTGCGAAAGGGGACTAAAGCCGCTCTGATGCCGCAAATTCCCGCTGAAGTGTCAAAAGATAGAATCAAAAGGCTTATTGCAGAACAGAATAAAATAACTAAAGATTTATCAAAAGAGTATGAAGGCAACGTATACGAAGTGCTTTGCGAGGACGTGGCGCCTAAAAAGGTCGGCTATGTTTGCGGAAGAACAGACAGCGGAAGGCTCGTCACTTTTGAGGGAAGCAATGACTTGATAGGTCAATTTGTCAACATTAAGATAAATAAGTCGCAGTCAGCGTCGCTGTTTGGCGAACTTGTGGAGGAATAATATGGCGCTTTCGGAGATGATGAAATATTATTTGTCATTAAAAGAGAAATACAAAGACAGTTTGTTATTTTTCCGTCTTGGGGATTTTTATGAAATGTTTTTCGACGATGCCAAGACGGCAAGCAGAGAACTCGATTTGACTTTAACGGGGCGAAATTGCGGGCTTGAAGAAAGGGCGCCAATGTGCGGAGTTCCTTATCACGCGGCTGACGGATATATTGCCAAGTTGGTGCAGAAAGGGTATAAAGTTGCTATTTGCGAACAACTTTCCGCTCCGGAGCAAGGCAAACTTGTCGAGCGAGACGTAATAAGAGTCGTCACTCCCGGCACCGTTATTGAAGATAATATACTTGACGATAAGAAAAATAATTATTTAGCGTGCATATTTGCCAACGAAAAAAGTTATGCGTTGGCTTGGATTGACGTATCTACGGGAGAGTTTAATACCGTACAGTCTGATTATGGGGATTTTTCTTCAATAGAGGATGTGCTGGCGACTTTTTCTCCGACTGAAATTATTTGTAACGAATATGCGTATGAGTGCGCTAAAAGTTTGTCGTCAATAAGAATAGGGAGATTGCCTAAATTCCAAAAGTATTACGATTGGGCGTTTGAATATAAGACGGCTTACAATATGTTATTGAAACAATTCAATGTGACTACTCTTGCAAAATTTGAATTTGAGGACAAAAAAATTGCCGTAAGCGCGTCTGGGGCATTGATAAACTATGTCAACGAGACTCAAAAGCGTTCTTTGGCGCATATCTCGTCTATTAAGTATGTGCAGAACAATAAGTACTTGATTATGGATAATAGTTGTCGCAGAAACTTAGAGATTTGCGAAAATACTCGCGACGCTTCTAAAAAAGCCACTCTTTTGTGGGTGCTTGACAAGACCAAGACTAATATGGGCGCAAGATGTTTGAGAAGATGGCTGGAGCAGCCGCTTCGTGAGAGCAAATCTATCAACGCTAGACTTGACAGCGTAGAAGAATTTATCAATAATACTCGAATGAGAAGTAATTTGGCAGATGCGTTGAGCGGAATACGCGATATTGAAAGATTGACTTCAAAAGTTGCTTTCGGTTCGCCTTCGCCCAGAGACTTGCTTGCGCTGGGATTGTCGCTCAAGAGTTTACCTGCGGTAAAGCAAATGCTTCAAAGCGCGACGACGCCAATGCTAAAGAGGAAATATGAAAACATATTCTTGTTAGAAGATATTGCCGGCAAATTGACAAGTGCAATAACTGATAATCCTCCTGTATTACTCAAAGACGGAGGATACATTCGCGACGGCTATGATAAAGAACTTGATGAATTACGTAATGCGGAAGTTATGGGCAAGCAGTGGCTTGCAAATCTAGAAAGTCAAGAAAAGGAAAGCACCGGCATTAAAAATTTGAAAGTCGGTTACAATAAGGTTTTTGGCTATTATATCGAGGTGAGCAAAACAAATATTGATAAAGTTCCGTATAGATATCAGAGAAAGCAAACGCTGACGACAGGAGAAAGATATATTACGCAAGAACTTAAAGAGATTGAAGACAAACTCGTCGGGGCAAAAGACAAGGCTTTGGAAATCGAAAGCAGAATATTCGAGGAGTTGAAGTTGGAACTTATTAAAGTTATTCCGCATCTTCAATCTACCTCAAGAAGTATATCGTATTGCGACGCGTTGCTATCTTTGGCAATAGTCGCCATAGCAAACAACTACGTCAAACCGACAATAAATGACAAGATTGAAGGGATTGATATTAAAAACGGCAGACATCCGGTCGTTGAGGCATTGTTGAAGAACAACGAATTTGTACCTAATGATACTAAACTTGATTGCTGTCAAAACCGCACTATGATAATTACCGGACCAAATATGAGCGGTAAAAGTACATATATGAGACAGGTAGCGCTGATTACGCTTATGGCTCATATAGGAAGTTATGTTCCCGCAAATAGCGCAAGTATTTCCATAACGGACAGAATTTTTACTCGTATTGGAGCAAGCGACGACTTGGCATACGGTCAAAGTACGTTTATGGTAGAGATGGTAGAGGTTGCGACTATACTTCAAAATGCTACTTTCAGAAGTTTGCTTATCTTGGACGAGATAGGCAGAGGAACTTCGACTTTTGACGGTATGTCAATTGCAAGAGCGGTGCTTGAAGACGTCAACAACAGAATCAGATGCAAGACTTTGTTTTCCACGCACTACCACGAATTAACGGAAATGGAAAATTCTTTGGACGGAGTAAAGAATTATAAAGTTTTGGCTAGCGAAATGGAAAAGGGGGTAGTATTCTTGCATAAAATCACAAGGGGCGGAACCAATAAGAGTTTTGGTATAGAAGTTGCAAGATTTGCGGGAATACCTCAACCTGTAATTAAGAGAGCAAAAGAAATTTCTAAACTTTTGGAAAGTAATCCGCTGACTATGCAGAAAGATATGTTGGACGAGCATAATTTGCTGGATATAAGTAAAGACAACCAATTGAAGAATGAAATTTTGGATATCGACGTGGAGAATTTGACGCCTATGCAGGCTTTGACTACGCTTGCAAGACTCGTTGATATCGCAAGGAAGGATTAGGATTAGTATGGCAAAGATAAACGTATTGGATTCAAGCGTATTTAATTTGATTTCGGCAGGCGAAGTGGTAGAGCGTCCGTCATCAGTCGTAAAAGAGTTGGTCGAAAACAGTATTGACGCGGGCGCAACGAGCATAAGCGTTGATATCAAAGACGGCGGAATATCGTCTATAGTAATTGTAGATAACGGTTGCGGTATAGATAAAGACAATATGAGATTGGCATTTTTGCCGCACGCTACTTCAAAACTTGCAAAGGCAGAGGACTTGGATAATATTGCCACGCTTGGTTTTAGAGGCGAAGCATTGGCTTCTATTTCTGCGGTTGCGCAAGTGACGATGACGTCAAAAACTCAAGACGACGAAATCGGCAATTTCATCACCCTGTCGGCGGGCAAGGTGGTTGAAGAAGGTAAGCGCGCTATTGCGCAAAGCACTTCAATAGCAGTGGAAAATTTGTTTTTTAATACGCCTGTGCGCAAAAAGTTTTTGAAAAAACCAAAGCAGGAAGAGTCCAATGTCACGGCAACAATGATTCAGCTTGCACTCGCAAATCCCGATACCAAATTCAAATATACCGTTGATAATAAAATCGTATTTCAGACCAACGGCGGATTGGAAGAGGCTGTTTTTGCAGTGTATGATAACGAGATTGCCAATGGACTTTTGCCATTTGACGTTACTTACGACAACTATAGAATATACGGATATACCGGAAATGCGAGTATTGCTAAGCACAATCGTAATTTTCAGACGATTATTATAAACGGTAGAGTAATTTCTAACCAAACGATATCTACAGCAGTTTCGCAAGCATACGGAAATAGACTTATGACAAGAACTTTTCCGGTCTTTGTTATAAATATTGTAATGCCGTTTGACGACGTGGACGTAAACGTGCATCCGACTAAGACAGACGTAAGATTTGCAGACAGTCACAAAGTATTTTCTTGCGTATATAAAGCAATTCTTGCTACGCTTGCTGCGCAAGAGCAAAATTTGATTTTGGGAAATTTAAATGCGACGGAGAAAAGACAACCTGAAGCAGATCAAATAAAAGAAGAAAATATTGATATAAAGGTCGATGCAAATTCTAAAAATTCTAAAAAATCGCAGGATATATATAATGAAGCAAGCGCCGTTATCAATAATAATGACAAGGGTTTCAACTTATTATTTAATAATGATAAAGACAATATCGAAAGTGACAAATATCAGGATTTGATTGAAAAACAAAAAAAAGTTGTGGAAGAGTTGAAATATAAAAAAGAACTTCCTAAGATACAGACAAATGTTAGTGATAGCAACGGAATATCTCCATTCGGCATAGCTGGAAGTAAATCAACCGCTACGACTAAAATGACGGATAAAAAGCCCGATATTGAAACAAAATCAAGTTTGTTGGAGATGGTTGAAGAGCAGTTAGAAAGCGAATTTAAAGTCGTTGGACAAATATTCAATACTTATTTGATTGTCGAAAGTCAAGGTCTTGTGCATTTTATTGATCAGCACGCGTGTCACGAAAGATTGATTTATGACAGACTTTTAGAGGAAGTCAATGCAAACAGCGTGGGAGTTCAGTATATGCTCGTACCATATATTCTTGATTGCAACAATAATCAATACGAATATATTAGCGCTATTCAAGACAATCTAAGAGATTTGGGATTTGATATTCAAGAGTTTGGAGGATTAAGTTTTAAAGTAAACAGCGTTCCGCATTTGCTTAACGATATAAATCTTGCAGTTTATTTCGACGAACTTTTTGCAGAGAGACAGTCGGGTATAGGTTTGAAAAATTCCGATCTCATAAGGGATAAGTTGGCGCAAAAGGCGTGCAAATCGGCTATAAAGGCGGGAGCGCAATTGAATAATGACCAAATTAAAACCTTGTTAGAAAGTATGAAAAACGGCGTTCCGCTCCAATGTCCTCACGGCAGACCTGCAGTCTTGAGTTATACCAGGCGAGATTTTGACAAACTGTTCAAGAGGATTATATGAGCAAACTCATATTGGTAGTAGGCGCTACAGCAAGTGGAAAAAGTCAAATAGGTGTCAATCTTGCAAAAAAATATAATGGTGAAATAATATCTTGCGACAGTATGCAAGTGTATAGAGATATGAATATCGGCACGGCTAAAATAACGAGCGAAGAAATGCAAAGCATACCGCACTATATGATTGATATAGTAAACGCAGACGCTCAGTTCAGCGTGGGCGAATATGCAAGTATGGCAGACAAAGCCATAAACGACATAATCTCCCGAGGAAAAGTTCCTATAATAGTTGGCGGAACGGGACTTTATGTGGACGGAATTTTGTATCCAATGACTTTCGGCGGGGATAAAAATATTGAGATTAGAGCCGAGTTGGAAAGTCAATTTGCATTGTACGGTAAAGAATATATGCACTCTATGCTTGCTGAGATCGATCCGATTGACGCGCAAAAAATTCATCCCAACAATGTAAAAAGAGTTTTGCGAGCCTTAGAAATTTATAAAACTACCGGTACTTGCAAATCTAATCTTCAAGAAAAGAACAAAGATCTCAAGTATGAAGTCTGTATGATTGCTTTGGATGTCGATAGAAATGTATTGTATCAGAGAATTGATACTAGAGTTGATAAAATGTTTGAAATAGGTCTGTTAAACGAGGTAAAGCAACTTTTATCAAATGGAGTTGGTTTTGAAAATCAAAGTATGCAAGCAATAGGTTATAAAGAATTTAAAAATTATTTCAACGCAACAAAAACGCTTGAAGAAACAGTAGAAATTATTAAGCAAAATTCAAGAAATTATGCCAAAAGGCAACTTACTTGGTTTAAGAAATACGATTTTGCTAAATGGTACAATCCTAGCAATATACTGGGGATAGAAAAACAAGTCGAGTTGTTTTTGGAAGGAGTGTGATTATGAATTTTAGTGATAATACGCAAAATATTATTTTAAATGCTCAAAAAAAACTTGGTAAGGCATTTGAAAAGATTGACGAAATTGCTACCTTTAACCAATTAAAAGTGCTTGAAGCATTTCAGTATAACAGTGTCGGACAAAGGCATTTTGCTCAAACTAACGGTTATGGATATGATGATATAGGTCGAGATACGCTTTGCAAGTTATTTGCGCAGATTTTTGGCGCAGAAAAAGCAATCGTGTCACCGCTCATCGTCAGCGGAACTCACGCTTTAACGCTTGCGCTTTATGGAATTTTGCGACCTGGAAACGAAATGTTGGCAATTACAGGCAGTCCGTATGACACGCTGAAAGAAGTTATTGTCGGCGAAGACAACGGATCGCTCAAAAATTTTGGAATAAAATACAATCAAATTCAATTAAATGACGGAAAAATTGATATCAATAAAGTATTGCGTTCGTTAAATGAAGATACTAAGTTGATTTTTATTGGAAGATCCAGAGGCTATGAATGGCGAAATGCGCTTAGCGTTGAGGATATTGCAGCAGCCGTAAAAGCAATCAGGCAATTCAATAATGATATTTGTATCATGGTAGATAATTGTTATGGCGAATTTATAGAAAAAATTGAGCCTACGCAGGTCGGCGCAGATATTATCGTAGGGTCATTGATTAAAAATCCGGGTGGCGGTATTGCTCCTACAGGCGGTTATATTTGCGGTAAAGGTCAATATATAGATAAAATTGCAAGTAGAGTTACCTCGCCGTCGATTGGTATGGAGGTGGGATCATATGCATACGGCTATAAAGATTTTTATCAAGGAATATTTTTGGCGCCGCATACCGTCGCGCAAGCAATAAAAGGCTCGATGCTTGTAGGACAAGTTTACAGTGATTTAGGGTTTGAAACAATGCCTTTGCCCGGTGAGAAATGCGGAGACATAATTAGATCTATTAAATTTGATACTCAAGAACAACTGATTGATTTTTGTAGAGCGATTCAAGAAGCGTCGCCTATTGATAGCAATGTCGTTCCGTTTCCTTGGGATATGCCGGGTTATGATCATCAAATCATTATGGCTGCGGGAACTTTTGTTGCAGGCGCGTCAATCGAGTTGTCTGCGGACAGTCCGATAAAAGAGCCATATATAGCATATATGCAAGGCGGATTAACTTACGAGCACGTGAAAATAGCCTGTATGTATTGCGTTGAAAAGTTATTGTCTAAAAAGATTAGTGATTTAATTGATTTATAAAATATAGAAGGTAATAACCTTCTATATTTTTATATTCTACATAAGATTTATTTTACCAAATTTTGTTTCTCATAAGACCTGTTGCAATTCCCAGTATTCTAAACTCTCTGTCTGAAGTGACGATAATGTCGCTCATCTCATCATTTTCAGGTTTTAATCTTATATAACTGCCACAGTTATAGAATCTTTTGAGCGTAACTTCATTATTATCAATTTGCGCAACGACAATATCTCCGTCTTTTGCCACGTTTTGTTGTCTGACGAGTACCAAATCTCCGTTGAGTATGCCAATATTCTTCATACTTTCGCCTTTGACATTGAGCAAAAACATCTGACCTCTGCAATTAAAGTAATCGCTGGGCACTGTATAAGAGGTGTCATTTTCTACGTCGGCGTAAAGAGGAGATCCTGCAGCAACATTGCCAAGCATAGGAATAGTTATGAGATTCGAAAGTATTTCTTGGGAATCAATTATTCTGTTGTCTATTGAATCATTAGTATCATTATGATAGTTGTCGATTGTCATCGCAGTTGATTTATTAACTAACTCAATTGCGCGGTTTTAAGACTTGGATTTGTAATAATAGACGACAGATTAAGAGGCAATTGCATAGGCAGACAAATGGTAAGTTGCGC
>WSNH01000048.1 GCA_013316135.1 Clostridia bacterium | reverse complement strand
TGCAATGAGTATAAGAATTAAGGTATTGTTTGTTGTTTTATTAATTAGTATTTGCATAGCAACGTTGTTTTGTTTTATGGCTTGTCAAATAAGCCAAGATGACGGCAATCAAAACAATATCGGCGAAACAAGCAGCGGGTCAAATGTTACGCACGCACATAAATATTCAAGTTTGTGGACTTATGACGAAGATTATCACTGGCATAAGGCTACTTGCGAGCATAAGGACGAAAAGGGTAGTTATGCAGAACACAACTTTGATAAGAATTTGGTTTGCAGGACTTGCGGATATGATGGCAAGAATGTAGAACCTGTCAATAGCGATTTCGTTTTTAAAGAGTGGAGCAACGGTTATACTGTCGTAAATTATGTCGGCAGCAAAATGCAAGTTGAAGTTCCGTCACACCACAATGGCAAAGAGGTGATTGCCATAGGCACGGGTTTCAGTAATGGATTTGCATATTGTGACAGTATTAAGCGTGTGATTTTGCCTAATACCGTAAGAGAAATCAATGGGGATGCATTCTCAGAATGTGGCAATTTAACAACCGTAGTAATATCGAGCAGTGTAACAAGAATAGACTCATCTGCATTCAGAGGCTGCACTAGTTTAACAAGCATAGACGTTGATGGGGAGAATATGAATTATGCAAGCCAAGATGGTATATTGTATAATAAAAAGAAGACGGAGTTTATCCATATACCAAGAGGTATAAGCGGAGCGGTAGTAATACCAAGCAGTATGCCGAGCATAGATGGTCTTGCATTCTATGGCTGTAGCAGTTTGACAAGCATAGAGATACCAAGCAGTGTCACAAGCATAGGCGATAGAGCATTCTATGGCTGTAGCAGTTTGACAAGTATAGAGATACCGAGTAGTGTAACGAGCATAGGCTCCTATGCATTCGAAGACTGTATCAGTTTGACAAGCATAGTGATACCGGCTAGTGTAACGAGCATAGGCGATTCTGCATTCATAGGCTGTAGCAGTTTGACAAGCGTAGTAATATTGGGCAGCGCAACAAGCATAGGTTCTTTTGCATTCGAGGACTGTAGCAGTTTGACATGCATAGAGATATCAAGCGGTGTGACGAGCATAGGCGATTGCGCATTCAAAGGCTGTAGTAGTTTGACAAGTATATTGATACCAAGCAGTGTAACAAGCATAGGCTCCTATGCATTCTATTACTGTAGCAGTTTGACTATTTATTGTGAGGCAGGAAGTAAGTCAAGCGGATGGGATAGCGATTGGAATATAGAAGGCAGACCTGTTGTATGGAATTGTATGGAGTGCGGCATAACAGAAAATGGAATAAAGTGGGGATATACAAAAGACAGAGTGATGACTATAGCAGGATATAGCGGAGAGTCAACTCAAGCAGTAATACCTGACACTATCAACGGACGCATCGTAACAAAGATAACAGACTATGCATTTGATGGTTGTAGTAGTATGACAAGTATAGAGATGCCTAGCAGTGTAACGAGCATAGGCGATTATGCATTCAGAGGCTGTAGTAATTTGACAAGCATAGAGATGTCGACCAGTGTAACGAGCATAGGCAATTATGCATTCAGAGGCTGTAGCAGTTTGACAAGCATAGTGATACCGGCTAGTGTAACGAGCATAGGCAGGTACGCATTCGAGGACTGTAGCAGTTTAACAATCTATTGCGAGGCGCGACGTGAGCAAGAATGGGCTTTCGATTGGAAACCTAATGATAGACCAGTTGTATGGGGATACAATAATATAACAACAAATAGTGACTATGATTATGTTGTGCATAATAATAAGGTATACTTGACAAGATATATAGCCGATAAAAAAGATGTGGTAATACCACAAAAAATAGATAATAAAGAAGTAATATCAATAGGGACGATATTCTATTATAATACAAATATAACAAGTATAAAGATACCAAGCAGTGTTATGAGCATAGGTTTCTCTGCATTCGAAGGCTGTAGTAGTTTAACAAGCATAGAGATGCCAAGTAGTGTAACGAGCATAGGTTCTTGCGCATTTGAAGGCTGTAGCAGTTTGACAAGTATAGAGATACCAAGCGGTGTAACAAGCATAGGCTACAATGCATTCTCAGGCTGTAGCAGTTTGACAAGTATAGAGATGCCAAGCAGTGTAACAAGCATAGGCTACTGTGCATTCTCTAACTGTAGCAGTTTGACAAGTATAGATATACCAAGCGGTGTAACAAGTATAGGCGATTCTGTATTCACATACTGTAGCAGTTTGACAAGTATAGATATACCAAGCGGTTTAACTAGCATAGGCTCTGGCGCATTTGAAGGCTGTAGCAGTTTGACAAGTATAGAGATACCAAGCGGTGTAACAAGCATAGGCTACTATGCATTCTCAGGCTGTAGCAGATTGACAGGAGTATATATCACAGATATAGCAAGTTGGTGTGCAATAGAGTTTGGAAATTCTTCCGCTAATCCATTGTATTATGCAGAGAATTTATATCTAAATAATGAGTTGGTAACAGACTTAATAATACCAAGCAGTGTAACGAGCATAGGATTCTCTGCTTTCTATAACTGTAGCAGATTGACAAGTATAGAGATACCAAGTAGTGTAACAAGCATAGGCGCCCTTGCATTCTCATACTGTAGCAGTTTGACAATCTATTGCGAGGCAAGTAGATTGCCAAGCGGATGGGATAGTGACTGGAATTCTAGTAACAGACCTGTGGTATGGGACTATAAAAACAAATAACGTATATGCGCAAAGGAGAAAAATATGGGCGAATGGGGTAGCGGCTTGATTGGCGCCATAATTGGCGCAGTCATAAGCGGAGTTTTATCTTTTCTTGTTTTGAGATTCAACTATAGACAACTATATGCGGAGATAGTCTCAAAAAGTCGTGACGAGTGGTTGGGACAAATGCGAGATCATCTATCAAAATTGTTGGCTGAAATTAGAAAGCCGACAATCAAAAATGCTGATGAAGAAAAGGCTAATGGGGGAATTTCATTGAGCAATGATTATTACAATGCAAAATTTCAATTATTCTTGCGCTTAAATGAAAAAGAGCCGTTGCATATAGCCCTTAAAAAAGAGATTGAAGAGTTAGAAGGTATTGTTAGCAGCAAATGTGTTGATAAAATCAACGATGTTGAGAATAGAATATTGGAAATTGCCAGAACTGTGTTGAAGATTGAGTGGGACAGAGTAAGACAAGAAGCAAAAGGAGAAAAATAATATGTGCTTGCAAATGTTGTGTTTATTAGACAAACTCGTGATAATATTTATTACGGCATTGATTGCAACGGTTTTGATTGCAGCAGTCATTATAATTGCGATTATTTGGTATTTTAAGCAGAAGATTAAATTTGCCTCAAAAGACAATGAATCAACACAAGAGGTATGCGAGTTGTTAAAAACTTTGTATTCGCAGAAATGCAAAAGTGAAGACACTGACTTGTCAACAGCAGATATAGCGCAATCGCAAGTTGCCAATTCGTCACAATCCGACGATACAGTCAGCGAAAAATAAACTATTATATTATAAAATACTTGTAATTTCTCAACGCATATTGTATACTATTTTCGGACAACGGTACTTTATTGGCTGTATGTCCGAAAAATTTTATTACCATTTAAGATGGGTATCCGCAAGGAACTCAAGCGAGGTGTTTATGTCTAATTTAAAATCGGGGGAGACCCCAAACGCGCGCAGATCAAAAAATCTGGCAATCTTGGCGCTTATGTTGGCGCTGACAATCTTTTTCTGTTTTTTCCCCATATCTTTCGGCACTGTGACGCTGGCGTTTATGATATTGCCGCTTCTCATCATTGCTCAAGGCTATGACTTTCAGATGACGATGATACTCGGCGTGTTGATGGCTGTTGTCAATCAACTTGCTTGGTACACCACAAAGGCGGCAGGACCAATGGCGCCGGTGTGGCAAAATCCTTTGGTATGTATGTTGCCGAGAGTGCTAATTGGGGTGGTGAGTTATTTTGTAGGCTTAGGATTGCGAAAAGTATTGTTGCGCCCTAAGTATCGCATTACGGAAGATGGCAAGGAAATTGTCAATCAGAAGCAAATATACGCAATCGACGGAGTAATCAGCGGAATAAGCACTGCGTTGGGCGTAGTTACCAATACTTTCTTTTGCGGACTTTTTACCGTGCTCTTATACAACGGAGAAGTGCTTACCAACGGTACGCAGATAAGTTTGGAATTGATACTAACTTGGTTCGGCGTAAACTTTCTTATAGAAATCATTGCTTTTTCTATTCTCGTACCGCCGATAATTCTTGCTCTTCGTCAGGCAAGACTTGTGCCGCCGCCAAAGATGGGAAAGGAGATTGTTGTTGTAGAAGACGACGTCACGAAAGAGACCGACTGCGTATAGCGCCGCTCTTTTCGCACTAGCGCAGACAAAAAAGTCCTAATCGGACAATTTTGCAAAGCAAAATGAACAGCACTCTCCGCAGTCGCGTGTGACTTGCTTAATAGTTTTTGTCATAGTTCTGTCATTGATGATTACATAAGATGTCATTTCGACTGAAGCGAAGCGGAATGGAGAAATCTCAACAATATTAGAATTAGCGGATAGAGACCTCTCGACTGCGCTAGAGGTGACTTATACTTTATGTCATATTGAGCGAAACGAAGTGTAGTCAAAATATCTAATATAAATAATATATCCGACACTATTCGTTATTATTTTTACTTAATAAACAGATTAGATCTCTCCGCTACGCTCGAGGTGACAAACGCTTACTCGGCGTGATATAAAACAGGTTATATTGAATACTTTGCTTGCAATACTAATTTTGCTGTGCTACAATACTGTTATGAAAAAACGCGTAGTAGTAGGAATGAGCGGAGGAGTAGATTCTTCATTGACGGCGTTGCTTCTTAAAGAGCAGGGCTTTGAAGTCATTGGACTTTTTATGCGCAACTGGCACGAAAAAGACGAAAGCGGTTGTTGCACTGCCGACGAAGATTTTTACGACGTGCGCAAAGTGTGCAACGACATTGGCATACCGTATTATAGCGTAGATTTTGCAGAGCAGTATTACGAGAAAGTATTCAAACTTTTTGTTGAGGAGTACAAAAAGGGCAGAACTCCCAATCCCGATGTGTTATGCAATAAAGAAATCAAATTTGCGCCTTTCGTCAAGCACGCTTTGTCTATGGGCGCAGACTATATAGCCACCGGACACTATTGTGACGTATTGCACGCAGAGGACGGACTCAACTATCTACTCAAAGCAAAAGACGCCAACAAAGATCAGACTTATTTCCTCAATCAACTCACTTCGTCCCAACTTGACAAGGTAATTTTTCCTTTAGGCGGTTTAGAGAAGAGCGAGGTCAGAGCGCTTGCGTCAAAGTTTGGTTTATCCACAGCAGACAAAAAAGATTCCACGGGCATATGCTTCATTGGCGAACGTAACTTTCGCAAATTCTTGAGTGAATATATTCCTATGCAAGAGGGAGATATCAAGACTTTGGACGGACGCGTCGTGGGCAGACACGACGGAGTATTCTACTATACTGTCGGTCAGCGCAAAGGACTTGGCATAGGCGGAAGCGGCAATGGAGAGCCTTGGTTTGTCATAGACAAAGACGTAGAGAAAAACGTGCTTTACGTCTCGCAAGGCGACCAATCAAAGATATATCACTCTCAATTGGAGTGCGATAAATTCAATTTCATTACGTATAAGCCCAAAGAAGAGACATTCAGATGTACGGCAAGAATCCGTCACCGTCAGCCAGAGCAACAGGCTACGGCAATCATAAAGGGCGAAGGAATTCAACTAGTCTTTGACGAGCCGCAGCGCGCAATAGCCGAAGGGCAGTACGCCGTCGTATACGTCGACAATGTATGTCTAGGCGGCGGAGTGATAGAACGCAAGAAAAAATAGCAACAATAAAGAGTTATCTCCCTCAAATGATGAGCAAAGAAGAAATAAAAGAAGTCATTCTCTCTCTTGATGATAAGTCAGTGCCGTCCGTAATGCGTCACTTCAAGACGGCTTATGCAGGTAAATGCGATATGAAAGAAGTCAACGAGGTGTTGAAAAGTCTTTAATGCACAATTGCAAATCGCAATAGTTATTATAAACGGCGTATTTTACAATACGCCGTTTTTGATTAAATAAATTTGCACAAAAGGCACGCCATTATTGCGCCAAAATAACACGCCACCAAAGATATTGGAATGGCATAGCGCAATTTCTTGACTTTAGTCGTAGAAAAATACACTGTCCCCACATAGAATACCGTTTCGCTTGCGCCGACTATTACCGACGCGCAGCGAGAAATATACGCGTCTGCGCCGTGAGTCTTGTATATATCTTCAAGCAGCGCAAGCGAACCGTTGCCGGATAGCGGACGGATAATAAGAAGTTCGCAAAGTTCTTCCGGTATACCCAAAAAAGTCAGCGCCGGCGACATTATTTTTGCAAAATATGCGTTGAGCCCGCTGAGAGAAAACAATTCGACGGCAATCAAAACCGCGCATATATAGGGAAATATAGACAGCACTATCGACAGGCTTTCTTTGCTCCCCTTGACAAAATTGTCATATATGGGAACTTTTTTGATAAATGCGATTATTATGACGAGAAGAATAAATATGGGAAGTATATATTTGCTCATATCTTCTTCCTCTCATTGCGACTAATGAAAAGCGGTTTTCTCGGCTCTATGCTTTCGACTTTGGCTTTTTTGCGTGTAAACAATGCGCAAAGTTTGGCAAGTATTACGCCTGTCACTGTAGATATCAAAGTGGCAAGCAAGGATGGCAATATTATATCTGACGGCGCATTGCTTCCGGCAGACGCGCGCAAGCCTATTATCGTCGCGGGTATTAACTGAATAGACGTGGAATTTATCACCATAAAGAGTATCATATTATCGGTGGCTTTTTGCGAGCCGTCCTGCATACACTCCATTGCCTTTATGCCAAGCGGCGTTGCAGCTCCTCCCATACCCAAAAGATTTGCCGAAAAGTTGAGCGTGATATACTCCAATGCGAGATCGCTTTCCCCCTTGAAAAGTCTTTTTGTCAACGGACGAAACAACTTGTTAAGCGCTTTGTTGAGTCCTATGCCGTCCATAAGCGAGAGTATCGACAGCCATATCGCATAAATCGCAATGAGCGTAAACGCCAAAGTCAACGCGTTGTTGGCTCCGCCAATCATTATGGAAAAGGCGCTCTCGGGCGCAACCACGACCAACATAATCAAAGACGCCAATATCATTATTGTAAATACTAAGTTCATAATACAACAACTCCCATACGAAATTGTATGAGAGTTGAGTTGTTTTTATTACATTTATAATATATTATGACAAGTCACTATGAGCGCAGTCAAAAAATTTTGAGTAAGAATTTAATTCAATTGCGCAAAATTCTCTGCCGTCACGGCAACTTCAACGCTCATATCTTCTCCATTTCTCGTGATATAGAACTTGAGCAAAGCCGTCACACCTGCCTTTGCATTCCAAAGACTGTCGGGAAGCGAATAACTGCGAGTAATCGCGTATCTATTGCCGTCAAATTCCACTGCCTTGAGAATATCTCCCTCCTGCAAGATTCCGCTTGCTATTGAATCGTTGGATACTTCGCCGACTGCTATCTCTTCCACCAATTTTACGGTACTTGACGAAGTATCGTAGACAGACTTCGAAGAGTTGATCACTCCGCCTATACCAAGGTACAACTTCTTGATATATCTATTTTCTTCGCCGTCGCAATTGGCAATAGCATAATCGGCAATGCCTGCTACGACGTCACTTGGAATTGCGTAGCCCATATTCTCTATGCTAGTAGATGTGGCTTTTGCATTGACGATCCCTATCAATTGACCTTTTGAGTTGTAAAGTCCTCCGCCGCTGTTGCCTGAATTGATTGCCGCGTCAACGCGGATTACTCTCGTAGATACGGTATATCCGGTCGAAGAGTCTCCCACAGAAACGTTTTCGCTATCGACGCTCACTACGCCTTGAGTTACAGAAATCTTTATATCGGTGTAAGACGAAGACGAACCGGCGGCAGGATTGCCGACTGCAAGGCACGTCGAACCTACGACAATATCTTTGCTGCTCGCAATGTCAGCCGCTCTTGCGTTGCTATTCTTAATTATCTCACTGTCTTCAACTTGAAGTATTGCTATGTCGTAGTCGTACGCTCCGCCGATATATTTGGCTGTTATTGCTTGGCTTTCGCTCTCGTATCCGTAAAGAAATACCTTAATATTGCTATAAATATTGCCTTCGCTCGATAAATTGCCATTGTACACTACGTGATAATTGGTGATAATATAAGCATTGCCTGCTTCTTTATTTAATTTGTATATCACGCCCGAGCCCACTGCTGAAACTTCAGTCTTCTTGCCCCAATAGTTGGTGTAATAATCCGACACATACACCTTGACTGCAGACAAAAGCGCAACATTGGTGGCAACTTGAGAATCTGCGTTCAATGTGAGATACGAATTTAAAAAGTCAAGATACGACCCTTCAAAGCCTTCCTGCATCGCCTTTTCATACAGTTGAGTTACATCCGATATTCCGTCCATACCGTCTCTGCCGTCTAATCCGTCCGTTCCGTCGACGCCGTCATTGCCCTTAAGACTTTCAAGCCACTCGTCGAGACTGCCTTCAAAGCCTTGCTCGACGGCTAATTCATAGGCTGATTTTCCCGCTTTGCCGTCGCAGGCAACCAAACAAACACATACCAACACTATTACTAATACTGTTGAAATTATAAATAGTCGTCTCTTCTTCATTTTGTTCACCTATAACATTTCTGCGTAATATATTGTCAATATTATAT
>WSNH01000047.1 GCA_013316135.1 Clostridia bacterium | reverse complement strand
CCCATATCCTTGCTTTACCTTTATATATCTGATATAATAGTTGCAGAAAGTGTAGAGTTTGCGCGTAAAGTGTCGTCAGGACGGGGAGTGCCGACGAACGAAAAGTAAATATTACTTGCGGTGCAACACTCACTCCCACTTTGGACTAGTTATATCTTTTGGACGTAATAATTCTGTCTTTTTGTGGGGAACTTTCTTGGGAGGTTCTCTTTTGATTTATTCGCAAGCCGTAGATTACATATCGAGCGTGGAGAAATTCGGTATTAAATTGGGACTTGACACTGTCAAAACCTTGCTCGCAAGATTAGGCAATCCGCAAAAGTCCCTCAAATTTTTGCATATCGCAGGCACCAACGGCAAAGGCTCCGTAAGTTGTTTTTTGACAAATATATTGCTTGCAAGCGGTTACAGCGTGGGCACGTTCAATTCTCCCTCTGTCTTTGGCTATAACGAAAGATACCTTTTTGACAACAAGCCAATGAGTGATGACGACGTGGCTAAATACATCACTGTCGTAGCAAGCGAACGAGAAAAAATGGCGCAAGACGGACTTGATATTCCGTCGGCATTTGAACTGGAATTTGCTGCGGCTATGCTCTACTTCAAAGACAAAGGTTGCGATTTTGCCGTACTTGAATGCGGTCTCGGCGGCAGACTTGACGCCACCAATTCAATTGAGGACAAAGAACTTGCAGTAATTACGTCGATTTCTTACGACCATACGGCAATACTCGGAGACAACTTGAGCAAAATCGCTAATGAAAAATTTGCAATCGTAAAGAACTGCCCTTTAATAACTTACCGTCAATGCGACGAAGTAATGAATGTGCTCGGCAAAGCCAACGACTTGATACTGTGCGACGAACCAAAACTCTTGACAAGTAACTCAGACGGTCAGACTATGATATATAAAGGCGAAATTTACTGCCTAAAGCAACTTGGCAAATATCAACTCATCAACTGCTCTCTTGCCGTACAGAGCGCATTGTATCTCTCTTCAAAGGGATATGACATAACTCCTGACAGCATTAAGGCAGGCGTAGCGCGGTCGATATGGAAAGGACGTCTGCAAAAGATATGCAAGGGCGATAAGATATTTTTGCTTGACGGCGCACATAACGAAGACGGCGCAAAAGTCTTGGCTCAAGAACTAGACACAACCTTCAAAGATATGAAGAAGTGCTTTGTCTTCGGCATATTCAAAGACAAAGATATCGACGGCGTACTTGGCAATCTCGGCAAACTAGCCGATGAATTTATCGCAATTCGCCCGCCATCGCCAAGAGGACTTGACGAGACCGAAACTTATAAAAAATGCCTTGAGTATACGCCCAACTCAAGCAAATGCGACAATATACTATGCGCAATATCAACGGCGTATAACAGCAAATGCGAATTGATAGTGGTATGCGGATCTTTGAGCATTCTATCACCCGCGTACGACGTAATAATGAAATTATAATATATAGAGGCAAAGATAAATTATGAACCAACAAGACAAAGCAAAAATTCAGCAAGCAGTGACAATGATACTCGAGGCAATCGGCGAAGACCCGACAAGAGAGGGGCTCGTCGATACTCCAAAGCGCGTGGCGAATATGTTTGAAGAACTTACCGCAGGATACAGCGACGATGAAAAGGTACATCTTGCGAAGACCTTTGACGTTCAATCCACCGATTGGGTAATAGAAAAAGATATATATTTTTCCTCAACGTGCGAACATCATCTTATGCCCTTTTTTGGCAAAATAGCAATCGCATACGTGCCGACGGACAAAGTCGTGGGATTGTCTAAACTTGCGCGTACCGTCGAGGTATTTGCCCGCAGACTGCAGTTGCAAGAGAGACTTACCAACGATATTGCCGACGCTGTTATGTCAAACCTCAAAGCAAAAGCCGTGATAGTGCTATGCGAAGCGGAACATACCTGTATGACGGCGAGAGGCGTAAGAAAAATAGGCTCAAAGACCGTCACATTTGCAAAACGCGGAGACGTAGACAAAAATCAATTCAAACTGCTCAATGAAATGATGAGGTAATAATGAAAATAGGCAACAAGACTTTTCAAAGCGGCACGCACGTTATGGCTATAATCAATCTCACTCCGGATTCATTTTATTCGGGTTCAAGGACGGCTGTCAACGAAGTTTTACCGCGCGTAAAAAAGGCAATCGACGACGGCGCGGAAGTCATAGACATAGGCGGTCAATCCACGCGCCCCGGGCATAATCCGGTGAGCGCAGAAGAGGAATGGCAACGCATTGAGAAAGCAATCGAGGCGATTAAAACAAATTTCGATATACCGCTTTCCGTAGACACGTATTATCCTTACGTAGCGCAAAAGGCTCTGGAAAAAGGCGCCGATATGATCAACGATATTTGGGGATTACAATATGAAGTCAACGGCGAAATGGCAGAAATTATCGCTCGCCACAATGCGTCTGTGTGCATAATGCAAAATCAAAACGGCATATCTCCAGACGACAGACTGTGGGAAGATATGTATTGCTTTTTGCAAAAAAGTCTTGACGTGGCAATGCGCGCAGGCATTGATAAAGACAAAATCATATTAGACGGCGGAATTGGTTTTGGCAAGAATAAAGAACAGAATTTTACAGTAGTCAACTCGTATTCCAACTTGCATAGATTAGGTTATCCCCTGCTTCTCGGCACATCTCGCAAGTCTATGTTCGGCGGAGACGTACAGGACAGACTCGCACCCACTCTCGAGACTACAAAACAAGCAGTAAGACAGAACGTACTCTTTGTGAGAGTGCACGACGTAAAAGAAAATATGCAAGTTATAAGAGAGGCTACGAAAAAATGAGCAGTATAGATATTTATAATCTTAAAGTAACGGCTTGCCACGGCGTGCTTCTTGAAGAAAAAATCAACCGTCAACCATTTTACTTTGACGTGAGTATGAAGTATGACTTTACTGCAGCCGCCAAAGACGACGACTTGAATTTGACGCTCAATTATGACGAGATAATGCACTCTATAAGTGATTTTTGCAAAGACAACACCTTTAATTTAATAGAAACGCTTTGTCACCGCACGGCAACTATGCTTATGCGAAAGTACCCTATCGACAGCGTGAGCATTACGGTCAAAAAGCCTCAAGCCCCCGTCTCGCTTCCTTTTGACAACGTGTCTGTGACAACCAATTTGACAAGAACTACGGCTTTACTCTCGCTTGGAAGCAATATGGGAGACAGACAGGCATATCTCGACAATGCGATAAAAAGACTGCAAGCCAATCAAGATATTAACGTGCAGAATGTCTCCGCGCCATTTGAAAATCCGCCCTACGGCGGTGTGGCGCAACTGCCTTTTATCAATATGGCTGTCAAATTGTCAACGTATCTTTCCCCATATGAACTACTTGAATATATTCACTTGATTGAAAGCGAGGCTCAAAGAGACAGAAGCGTACATTGGGGAGATAGAACTCTTGATATGGACATAATATTTTACGGAGATTGCGTTATTGACAGCGAAGCTCTCACAATTCCGCACCCCGACTATATCAACAGAGATTTTGTGCTCAAGCCGCTAAAGGAAATTGCGCCTGATTTTGTTTGTCCGCTTATAAAGAAAAGAATAAGGGATTTATAAATAAACCGATAGATATTATTATGACCCCAAAAAGTTGGACACAACAAGAAATTGAAATTACAGCGAATTTAGAATATCCAAGAGAATATCCATTGCCATTTCGGCTTTGTCTGCCGTCGTGTTGAGGTGGCGGTATACTTCACGATATTTAAAGATTGCTTTGAAATCGTCGCTTTCAAAAAGACTTGCCAGCGCTTTGTAATAGCGGTGCCCCATTTCGTTTTCAAGACTCTTGACCTTAAAAGCTTCGTCCTTGGCTATATTCTTATGCTTTTCCATACTCGCCACTGCCTTTTGAATGTGCACCGTTATTTCGCAAAGTATAGCTATCATTTTTGTCATATCTTCGGTAGGCTCTATCTTAAAAAGTCGCATTTCATCAATAGAATTTTTGGCATAGTCAAGCACTTCGTCAAGTTGTCCCGACAAATCGAAAATATCATTGCGCTCCATTGGAGTAATAAAAGTAGCGTTGAGTTCGTCAACTAGCACACGCCTTGCCATATCCCCTTCATCTTCAATAGCAATCACCATATCCCCATAACTCTCGTGGTCAGGCTGTCCGACCGACGTACAGTATTTATAAAGCGCGTCTATTCCCCTGCGCATTATCTCACATTGCGTAGACAGCAATTGAAAAAAGTTGACTTTCTTTCTGAAGATTTTCATATATATCTCCTTATTATTTGTTTATTACAATGACTTATGTTTTATTCACTTGACATTCCCTCGTCATTACGAGCGCAGACAAGAAATATAAATCCAAATCGGCGCGCTCGCCTCTATAGGAAGATTGCCTTGAGAACAAGACAAATCAGCGCTCCCACGCACACCGCAATCGGAAAAGTCAATATCCAATTCAAAAATATTCTCTTTACTCTCGTCCAATGCACACCGCTGATACGCTCTGATATGCCCACGCCTATTATACTTGAAGATACCACTTGACCTGTGCTGACAGGAATACCGCCAACAAAAGAACAGAACAACGATACCGTTGCCGTAGACAGTTGAGCCGTGAAAGACTGGATAGTACCCATACGGTAAATTCTCTTTCCCACAGTATAAATAAGTTTGTATCCGCCTAAAAGCAATCCGAGCATTATGAAGAATGACAATACCGCAACCGTCCAAAAATCAAACTTATATGTATTCATATCCGCTCCCCCGCACAACGCCATTGCAAGCAAAAATACACCCATTGATTTTTGCACGTTGTTGATAGATATCGAGGTGCTAAGCAAAGTTACGTTGAACACTTGCGCCGCTTTGAAAAATTTCTTGACGCCTCTGTCCATTCTTCTGCATACCCAAATGAAGAACTTATCCATCAGTATGCCCACAATTATGCAGATTATAGGAGTGAGAAATACCATAAGTATTACTTTGATACCCACTGCCGACCAATCTACTCCGCTTACGTCAAAAACCACGAGTCCTGCCCCGACAAGTCCACCAAGCAACGTATGTGAAGTGGAATTGGGCAACGACGTAAATACTGATACGAGCGACCATATCAATGCCGCAAGCATAGTAGACAATAGGAATATAAATCCTGCTTTTGGAGTTACGTCGACAAAAGCCTCACTCTTGATTAGAGAGCCTACAGTACGCGCAACGCTGTCACTGCCAAGCCAAAAACAAATTATCAGAGGCGCAATAAATTTAACTACGCCTGAAATAATGAGCGCATAGTGAGGTTTAATAGCCCGCGTAGCAACGCAAGTAGCAACGGCGTTTGCTCCGTCGGAAAATCCCATATAAAAGGTATAGGCTATTGCCAATATAAAGATGACTATTATGTATGCGTTCATTTTTTTCTTTTATTCGGCAAAATAGATACGTCGCAATTTTGCGCGGCAACAATGCTCCATATACTTCTTGCTTGTGAAAGGCTTGCGCCACTCCCTTCTCGCCGAACGTAGTGATTATTTTTATGTTTTTGATTATATATTATATTATTATGATACTATATTGTATTTGACAATTTCAATAGAAATTTAAAAAAATTTATGGATTTTTTCGTATGCAGGTTTTGTCACGAAACAATAATAGTTTGGGAATAAGGGAGATGCTCAATTGATAAAATACGGATTTTTTGTCAAGATTGTATTTGCGCAAAAGACGCATTTTAGTTTTGCTCAGCATCCCTTATTGCCAAACAAACCAACATCCTGTGCATATTTGTATATTCCGTGATTACCTCGAGATAAATATCAGGCTTACCGTCTTCCCCGCCTATGATGATTTCATCGGTGCCGGGCGTCTCTTCATAAGATCCGGTACCGTCTTGCTGTCCGTTTATCTTAAGATATAAATCGTTGAAAAAATTGCCTATATCGCCGAAACTTGGTTTAGCCGTCCACCAATCGAAAATCTTTATTTGATCTTGTACAAAGCCGTCGGCTACAGGATATGCCTTGATATTGTCAAAATAAGTTTCGTCATATTTGACAAGTTCCTTGATATAGCCGATAGCATATATATAACCGCAGTATTTCAAATAAGCGTCGCCGCTGTTTAGCAGTACGTAAGTCCCTATAAGATTTGCCTCATACTCTCTCATCACGCCCTTGCTGTGCGCAAATTCGTGCGCTATAGTATGAACTCTGTCGACCGCAGGCAAATCTTTGTTGTATCCCGGCTCGCAAGTGGGCAAAAAAGTTATGCCGGCAATCCTGTTGAGCGTCATAATACCGCTGGATATAACAGGCTTTGCTTTGGGGGTATAATCGTAATAAAAGTCGTCTATCAACGTCTCGTCGACCGCTTTACGAATTTTTTCGTTGAGTTGTTTTTCGCTGTATGGACAGATTACGCTGCCGTCTTTGTTGTAATGACCTATTTGAGCGTAAGACGCGTTTAGATCGTCAATCAACGTAATAAAAGAATTCAATGCAAGGTCTTTGCTTATCTCTCCTTGATATATCTCCACCGGAGCAGGCTCTCGATTGTAGGCAAAACCTGCGGAAAAAGTATATAGATTGGCAATGCCAAAACATACCAACAACAGCGCAAGCATAACTCTGCGCGAAGCAATCTTTTTGTTTTTGCGAAAAAGAATTATGGCAAACACTACGCAAGCAAGCGCAAACAGTATAGCCAAAGTGACAAGCACTTCAAATATATTGACTGAAGTCACGGAATAAAACCGCCCTGCAACAGCCTGATATAAGTTGACTAGATGTCGGCAAATAAATTCGCATACCGCTTGGTTGGTACGCAAAATAAGCATTAGCAACAGTATAAAGACAAAGACGGCAAGCACGACGAGCATTGCCAACGTACCCTTGGTTATCTTATGAAACTTTGCTCGCTCTTTTGTCATTTCTTCGCTCCCAATATATTATTTATATGCTGTAATAAATTATATCATTGTAATATACATTAGTCAATAGTCCAATACGGCGGTAAACCTGCGTAATAATTAGTCAACTACTTTGCCTTTATCATTATTTCTCCTATCTCATTGAATTCTTTATCTATGTCGTGATTTTCCGATTGGCACGCTCCAAAATCATTTACGACATAATTGTCGCAACTATCTAACTTATCTCTATAAATCCGTTGTTTTTCATATTTTCACATTTTCTAACGCCGTTTGCTTATATTCCGCCGCAAAACCAAATTTGTATTGTTAAACGCATATTTTATTTTGCAATATATATTGTAACTGCCTCCGCAGAAGTTGCATAAAATGTATTGGCTGAAAAGCCATACTTCAATACTAAGGAGAAATAATATGTTCTGTAACTCGTGGTGCAATAACAATAGCACTAATTTTAGCAACAATTCTTGCGGCTGCAATCGCTGTAACTCTTGCGGTTGCAATAACAACAACCGTAGCGGCTGTAACAACGGATGCGGTTGTAACAGTTGCGGTTGTAACAATGGTTGTGGATGTAATAACAATGGATGCGGCTGCTCTCAACGTACCAACGGCGGCTGCGGTTGGTATACCTGTCCTTGTTCCGGCAACAACAATTTTTTTTGGCTTCCGTCGACAGTGAATAACCAAGTACCGCCGGCGACACCAACTGTAAATCTTGGTTACTTTACCAATCCAAGCGCCGCCGCAATAGCAACCGGCGCAACCATACCGGTCGTTTTATCACAACAAATAGGCTTGCAAATTACTTCAAGCGGCAACGGAGCGCTTTTGCCTACAGGCGCTTATGAGGTAAGTTATTCCCTAAGCGGCACGCCTGTCGCAACACCGGATACCCCGCCTGAAACTGTGAGTGTAGGACTAAGACTCAACGGAGTTACCGTCCCCGACTTCACGCAGTCAGCAAGCACAACTTCGACGACTGACCCATACAACATTTCTTCACACGGAATTATAAACGTCACTGCGCCAAATAGCATTCTCACCCTTGCCAACTTGGGCGCAGAATCGCAAAATTTCACA
Organism: Clostridia bacterium; assembly: GCA_013316135.1. Lineage (GTDB taxonomy): Bacteria > Bacillota > Clostridia > Christensenellales > UBA3700 > RACS-045. The sequence continues at coordinate 871 of WSNH01000047.1, read as the reverse complement.
GACGTCAATCTCGTCGTAAGAAAAATTTAAATAACAAAACGCAAGGCGGCAAACGTCGCCTTGTTATTAAAGAGAAAGCCCAAAATCGGATTAATCCAATCTTGGGCTTTTTTATTAAATTAACTGAAATCACTTCTTAACTATACGAGATTCTCCACCGCCTATAAGACTATAAGACACATTTAAGATAGAATAATTATTGAACAATTCCTGCAAATTCTTTAGAAACTTGTTTTTAGGTTTCACCCCTTTTAACTCCATTCCCAAAACAGACAAAGATACATATTCTGCGCCATTTTTAAAATACTTATCCAAAACCTCTAAAGTACGATTTAAAAATACATTTTCGGATTTATTACCGTTGTTGTTTTCAATTGGCTTGTTTTCCGTGACTTTATCAGTGTCGTTTTGTAAAATAACAGCGCCGTCATAAGCCTGTGCAGCCCTATTACCCTGTTGCGTATAAAATAGATACGATTTCTTGTGAAAATCTTCTCTTATAGTTTTTGCCAAAGGAATATAATCCTTGTCATCCGCTACAATTATAAACGTGTCTATTTCAGGACATTTAAAGAGTTTTTTCATTGCAAATACTGTCAACTCAATGTCTGACGTATTTGGGTCAGGACCATTTTTCTTTCTCTCAATTTCAGGAACAAAATGTAATTTCATTCCGCAATTAAAGTATCCGCTCGTCCAATTTGGTTTTTTGAGAAAATTTGCAAAACAATGTATTTCATAAATTTCTCCCAACTTTTGGGCTTCTTGGATTATTTGGTTCGTACAGTTTCCGCTAAGATTATCACCGTCAATTAATATAATAATTCTTGACATAAATTAAGTCTCCTTATATTGTAAAATTAAATAATGA
>WSNH01000046.1:3910-8929 GCA_013316135.1 Clostridia bacterium | reverse complement strand
TTGTTGAACAATGTTCAAATATGGAGAGTATTTATGAAAGTAACAAAAGATGCTATTATCGACGAGGCAATTGCCATACTCGAAGAAAAGGGCGATGATCCTCAAAAGTTGACTATAAGAGAACTTGCAGGCAGACTTGGCATAGGAGTAGGTCTGGTCAATTATCATTTCGGCTCCAAAGAAGTGCTTGTCAACCGTTGTGTGAAGAAGATGATAATGTCCATTGTCGAAGAGTTTCACAAGGTTCGCACGTCTCTTGCCTATATGAAACCCAAGGAAAAACTCAATTATCTGTGTCTTATGACCTTTGATTATCTTTATACCAAGCCCAACGTATCAAAAGTGGCGCTGATATACGACCTTGGCAATACGTCCAACGATGACACGACGTCAGAACTTATAGACGCGTATATACCAATCGTCAAAGATTGCAAGCCGTCTTATGACGACCAAAAGGCATATCTCATTGCTTCAAGGGTGATTTATATCATAGAACAGTCTTTTTTACGCACCGACGTAATAAGATTGCGTAGCGGAGTGAATTTGAATAACTCCGAAGAGAGAAAAGAATATCTTGAGAATTTGCTCAAAGATATGATGAAGTAATTGAGGTGAGTCTATGCCGTCATTATATGCTCACTATCTTTTTGGGGACAGATGTATCTCAAAATTTCCCCAAGAATTGCAAAAAATAGTCAATGACAACCGCAAGTTCTACGACCTTGGAACGTCCGGAGGAGACTTACTGTTTTTTTACAAGCCTTATAAGAAAAACGATTTGCGCAGTTACGGTTCTAAGTTGCATAGAGAAAATATGATTGCGCAGTTGGAGAATTTCAGAGAGAAAGCGGTAGATAGTTGTTCCAAGGAGAGTGATATTGCCTTCATTGCGGGTTATTATACGCATTTTATGCTTGATTCCCGCTCGCATCCGTTTATTGAAAAAATGCAAGCCGAGGGTGTGGCAAGACATTTTGTTATAGAAACAGATTATGATAGAAAGTTGTTGATAAAACACGGCGAAGATCCGTTTGACAACAAGTATTTACGTTTTCAGATAATCGACCAACTTACGCAGGAGGTTGTCGCAAAATATCTCAATACTACGCCTAACAATATAAAAAAGACGTTGAAAGACCGCAAGAAATATCTCAAATATATATCCAAACAAAACAAGTTTTGGCGCAAGTTTTTGATATTCGTATTCAAAGCGTCCGGCAATGAGTTGGGGCTTGAGATACTCGTGCAGAAGGACGAAAACGACAAGTGCGTAGAAGTTCGCAATACGCTTGACAAACTTTTTTTGGACGCGTTGCTCGAAGTTGAGAAGACTGCCGGAGAGTTTTGGGATTTCATTGTCGATGGGAAAAAACTTGGGGAGAGATTCGACTGCGATTTTTATCTCCGCCCCATCAAATAGAGTTCCTTAAATAAACTATTGTAAAATTTTGTCAAATTTATCTTTAGATTTTGTAATGGGTATTTACACGCGTTATTATATATGATACACTGTAGCCGATTGGATTTGACGATAAGATTGACGCTCAAAGGAGGATTTATGGATTATAAAGTTTTTGTAGTAGAAGACGACGAAAGTATTAGAGAATTGTACGAGATTGCCTTTCAGGACAAGTTTGATTGTTCTAGTTTTGTTAGGGCAGAAGATATGTTTGAGGCATTGAAGAATAAGACTCCAGACATAATAATATTGGATCTTATGTTGCCGGGTATGGACGGACTTAAGGCGCTGACACTTCTCAAGCAAGACTCTCATACAAAAGACATACCTGTCATAATTGCAAGCGCAAAGGGCGACGAAAGCGTAAAAGTAAGAGGGCTCGACGCAGGAGCGGACGATTATATCGCAAAGCCTTTTGGAATGCTGGAACTTATTGCAAGAGTTAAAGCAAATCTGCGTAAGTTGGGCAGTAGAAAAAACGAAGAAGATTTAATAGAGTGCGGATCCGTAAGAATAAACAATGCCGAGCACGTCGTATATGTCAACGGACAAGTCGTCAACCTCACTCTTAAGGAATACAATTTGCTTGCATTGCTCATAAAGAATGCCGACTGCGTGGTGACTAGGGAGAGAATACTTTCAGAAGTATGGGATTATGAATTTGTAGGCGAGACGCGTACTCTTGATATGCATATCAAATCTTTGAGGTCAAAGCTGGCAGAGTTCTCTGACGAGCAGTTTATTTTGACAATACGCGGAGTAGGATATAAGTTTATCAAAAACTGAAATACGCCATTTTGACGGAGACATAGCTGAATTGAAGACGCTCAACTTTTGTGTAATTCTAAGCAAGTCGAGAGGTCTCAAACACTTTAAAAATTATCGAATTTGTTAAAAGCGAGAGTAGTCTCGCTTTTGCCATATTATACGCGGTAAAAGAATCTGAACAAATATGATTTCTCCGCTTGGCTGAAAACGACTTTGAAATTATACGATTGACTTTTTGACTTGCGCGTAATATAATATATTCAATATGAAAAACAAGATTTTGAGAAGAGTAATATTGATAATGACGGTAGCGGTATTCGTTACCGTTGCTTTGACGTTTTTTCTTTTCAATATCTATACTATCAATTCTATCAAGGACTTTCTCAATCAAGAAACAAAATTCGTTGCGGACAAGTTAAAAGACGTGAAAAGTATTGAGGAAGTCAAGTTTGTCATTGAAGCGCCTGTTTATCTATCTTTTCTTGCAGAATTGCCTGCGCCATTGGCGAAAAAAATAAAGGAGGTAAGCGCAATGAAAAAAGTTTGGAAAGAATGGAAAGCATATATGGCAAAGTACAGCTTAAACATTAAATTTTGGTAATCGGGAAAATTATTGAGAATGTTTAAGCAAATTTCACACAGGAGAATTATGAGGCAATGCGAAAGCATTGTATTTTTTTTATATAAGCAATGACGGCAAAATCTCTTCCGCCGTCATTATCCGCAATTATATCTCGCAATAGAGACTATTTTCTATTCATAGCGCGTTGTTCTCTAAGCAGTTCGTTGTATCTGTCAATTTGATTCAAGCGCAGATCCACCATATCTTTTGCCGTCTGGAACGCCTGCTCGTCCGATATCAAGACTTCAGTCTCTTTTATCTTGACTTTGGTGCCGTCCGATCCTGCGTTGCGGCGGATATCCTTGAGATACTCATCTTCCATCTTGAAGAGCGCAACCGTCGTATCCTTCTTAATCGTCAACTTGATATAAGGATTGACGCTTGACTGCCCTATCGTCAAAGAATAAATTGCTTTTTTCTCTTTGCTCTTTTCTTTTGACATAGCGTATTCTCTCAATTGATCAAAAAACCTCTTTTGCTGTTTGTTAAGTCTTGCGTATGCCTCGTCGAGCGTAAGTCTAGGCGTCTTCTCTCTCTTGGGCGAGCCGCCTGCGGGGACGCGAACGATTTTCTCTACAACATTTTCGACAGGTGTTTCGACTTTTACTTCTTTCTCAACAATCTTCTCAATCTCAACCGGCACTTCTACGACCTTCTCTACGACTTGCGTTTCGCCGCCGTTTGCAGTGAGAGACATGATCTTATCCATAAGCCTTTCGATACGCTCGCTGTTTTCGTCCATCAACTTCTGAATATTTTGGTCATTCTTCTCGATAAGTTCTTTTATAGCCTCATCGTCTACGCTTGCGACCGCGACTTCTCTCTCAACGACTTTTTCCGCAGATTGATCTGCAAGTTTTTGCATAAGCATTTCGTTCTGCTCAATGAGTTTCTGAACGACTTCGTCATTGGTAGAGGCTTGCTGAGGCAAGAGTTGTTGCATACCGGGGAGCAACGCCGTAACGGTGTCTGCGACTATACCGCGCACTTCTTCGGCGCCTATGCCCGACTGAGCGTTCATATACGCGCCCTGCGCGCCGTTACCGCTCATCATACGCATTAACATCATCTTCATATCTTCATCCTTAGCATCTTCTGCCTGTTCTTCTGATTTGAGACACTTGCCGCGCATAATCATCATCAATACAAACAAGACTACCATTATCGCAAGTAACGCAAAGGCTATGATACTATAAACCATATTAGACAACCCAAACAACACTTCTGTCGTAGAGAATACCGGCAAGAGAGCAAACACTGAGTTGTCGCGTTTCTTCAGAGCGCGTTTCGCCTTCTTGTTCCTTGAACTGTAATTCAGCAACTTGGAAGCAAAGATTATTATGAATATAATCGCTACCGCAGACACGATTAACTGCCACAATGGGAAGTCTTTTGGCAAGGCAAAACCGTTGCCGCCGTTTTTGTCATCGTCTTTAGGAGTTTCGGAATCCGCAGGAGCATTTGGGTCTTTGAGGTCGTCTCCGTCAACCACCTCAAATTCCACTCCGTCGGTGATATCGACGTTGCCTTCAAATTCATAAAGATTGCTATACGCCTGTTTTATCCTTGCCTTTACTGTATACGCGCCTACTCCTATCTCGTCAAAAGTCACTTCGTTGCCCTGCTCGTCATAGAACAAGTATTCTACAACTTCTTTTTGCAAAGCGGTGAGTACCAGTCTTGGCGGCTTAACGCTGCTGTCCCAATTGACGGATATAACAGTCTTTGTCGGAGTCGTGTCCGAAGGCTTGATGCCTTCTCCCGTCTCAGGGTCGGGCGTAATGACATAATCGCACTCGCTACCGCTCAATATGAAATACGACGTATTGCCCACGCTGACAGTCACCTTATAACTGCCTGCCCACTTGGAAGAATAATAGTCTCCGCCGTATATCAACGTAACTCCGCTGACCTCATTGCCATTCTCGTCGACGACCTTTGCCGTCGGGTGAAGAATACTTCCGGTATATACTAGCGTAGTTTCGTCCCACTCAATCTCAATCAGATTGACGTTGGAAGATCCAATCGGGAGTATGGCAAACGTGCGAGTAAGATTTTTTATCTCATAATTGTCTTTCCACAGCGCCGAGCCGTTGACAACTGCAGTGACGGCATAACTTCCTGCCGCCGACTGTCCTGTATCTCCTATATACGAGAAGTCGTTGTCCAA
>WSNH01000046.1:0-3900 GCA_013316135.1 Clostridia bacterium | reverse complement strand
TCCATTCTCAAAGCCCGTAATACTCAATATCGTCGGATATTGCGCGCTTGAGTTCTCAAACAACTTGATATCGCTCCAAGTGGCCCTCAACTGCTTTTTTGCAATACTCCAATTAAGTTCTGCGCTGTCGCTGCTGTCTGCAAAAATATAGTTATCGTCTGTTATATCAATATATATGATATAGTCTCTGGCATTGGTAGCCGAACTATCTCCGCTAATCGACATCTTGGACGCGTCATACCCTATAATATCTGCCGTGACGTCTTGAACATTGCCATTGTAAGTATACTTCTTTCTTATCTCCGGCAAAGCGAGTTTTGCCTGCGTAATGCTGTACGTGACGCTCGCTCCGGCAGTAATTTTATATTCTGCGCTTACGCTGATAGCCGTGACTGTATATCCGCTACCTACGGCAATAGGCTCAACGCTGTTGGCGCTGGTGTCGAATTGCAACTGGATAATCAATTCTTGCCCGTCGGACACTCTCTTTGCTTTTGCCGTCGGATATACTACGCTGCCGGTGTATTCCACTTCAAGGCTATCCCACACAATCTCCACGGCGACCGCCTGCGGATAGACAATCATTTGCACAGTCCTGTCGGTTGCTCGATAATTCTGATTCTCTACCGTAAATGATATAACCACGTTGTATCTCACCGTAGAATCAGGATCACCCGTCAGCGTACTCAAGTCCGTTATCTCTGCGCTGCTGCCGAAGAGATAGTATTTATATGATACATCGGTTATGCCGTCGGGCAATCTTGACGGCGTGGGTATGCGCTTTGCATTGCCGTCATAATTGAAGGTATATTCGCTGTCAAAGAGATCCGCCGTAGATATATTCTTCTGATATACCGTGCAATCCAACTCAAAGTCTTTGGTTACGCCGTTGTATTCGTACAACAAAGTCACTTGTTGAGAGTGGTCTCCGCTGGGGTCATATACAAAACAGTTCTCTGGTGCATTGTGGTAATCCACCTGATATCCGTCCTCGCCTTCGGCAAGCGCCTGTCTATATTCGTCCATTCCCTCAACCTTAGGTTGAATGTCATATATCGCATAGACTGTCACGTCTTTTGCCGTCAATTTGCTCAACGCCTCAAAGGTCTTGTTGTGTTGGACGACTTCAAGTCTGAGCAAAGTCAACGTAACTTCTCGCATATCCGCCGTCAACGTCACGTCGCCTGTCACGCAATCTATAGGCGCATCCTCTGTCGCAACAAAATTCCAATATCTTGTCACGCTGTTGCCTTCTCCGTCTTTGGACTCAAAATTCCATCCGAATATGAGATGCCCCGACGGCAAGTTGACAAAGGTCGGATTCTTTAAGTTCTGTCCGTACTTATACTTTTCCGTCTTCTCCTGCGCTCCGTCTGCGTCGGTATACTTAAACGTGACGGTATACTCGACGTCTCTGAACGTAACGGCAATCGTCATTGTCGACTTGATCTCATTGTTGACTTCTTTTTCTCTAAATTCGCTGATTATCACTCCGTCAAAGTAAGGCACTTTGTCTTTGACCAACGTATACGATCCGCCGTTTTCTTCAAGTTCTTTGAGGAAAGCCTGCTCAAATTCATAGGCTATCTGCCCATTTGTGTAATTCTGCCCATAAGTCGCAAGCAATTTCAACGGCTTTTCCACGCCTTCCATATTGAAGACTATATTCAAGTATTCGACATCAAACTCCACTTCAACAGTAGTGTTGCCATAGTTGCCGCCAGTCGGCTTGAGTATGAGATTCTTCTTGTACTTCAAAGTTCCGTTGGCGTCTTCATAGACCTTGTCTTCTTCGATTGTCGCATTGGCTCCGCCTTCCCATTCGTAAGTGCCGGCGACGTCTCTGCCGCCCTCGTCCGCTATCTCAACCGTGCAGACCAAGTCTCCCAACGGCATACCGATATATGCCTTTACTCCGCTGCCCAGCGAAAAGCGCTTTAACTTGACGTCTGCGCCCTTTATCTCCGCCTCTCGCTCTGCCGCAACCATCCAATTGGGACTTCGCCACAAAGGCTCTTGAGCAGATTTGACCTTATACTGCAACTGATATACGCCGCTGTCAGACACCTGAGAGAGATTGAGACTGGCATTAGAAGACTTCTCTTCGCTTGCCTTTACCCAGCGGTACGTCACAACCTCGTCTGTCATAGGCAGATAGTCTATGCTACCTGTCAATTGCAGAGTACTTCCGTAATCTACGCTATACTTATTGTCTTCTTCTCTTATGGTCGACTCTGACTTTGCCGTAATCGTAGCCGATACAGCCGACGTTCCGCTATACGCGTTGAGAGCGTCCCACACAGCGTATAACTTGATGTCTCCATAGAAATTTTGACTTGACGACAGACTTGTAAAAGGCGAACTATTGCCGCTGACGTCACTCGTCCACCCTGCAAAACTCCTTTCGGTCATCACAGGCGAGGCAAGCGTCGTCGTTGCGCTTGAGGGATTGTAAGTAATTGAAGTTGCTCCGCTCACTGCCTCGTCGGCGTTGTTCTTTCTGTTGTAATAATTCACGCTAAAGTCTCTGGTCTTTATTGCAGTATTACGCACTGGCGAAGTTGCAAAAGAGTAAATATAAGAATCGCTTATTGCGCTTTTATTCGTCCAAATTTTTGTCTGCAATGCAGTTGAGTTTTTGGCGGCAGTCCATAGCGCCGTCGTTGAGGAATGCACTGTATTGCGAGAATCTCCTGGTTTTGCATAACCTGGCAAAAACCTACCAGCAGTTGGATTTGTCGTATCTAATGCAGAGAAGAAAGGACCAGATCCATAACTTGCAATATTTAAATTACTTGCACCACCACCAGAAACACCAGTTTGCGATCCATCAGTGTAAACTACTGGACGCGCATATTTCGTTTGAGTGCCACCTACCCCATAAGTGTGCGTATACGTATTTGATATTGTCATATTATTTTTAAATACGGCCGAAGTATAATTAAACAAACTAGCAATAAGAATTTTTGGCTCTGAATATCCCTTTACATTATTTACAGAGCCAACATTGCATTTGCCAACTATATTTTCTATTACTATTGAGCGACCTGGATTTGCAATACCACCAATTATTCCAGCTATAGATGGAGATCCATTGCACGTTAAAGTATAATTTGCTTCACTATAACAGTCAAAAAGATTTAAAAGACTATTATTATTAGCGCGACCTATTAGTCCGCCTAAAAGTACAGTGTTAGTACTGTTCTCAGTTACTGTAAACGTTGATTTTGTAGAACAGCGATACACTGTAGTCGAATAATAACTTGAAGGCAAACTCGCTAATCCTGTTTCACCGCACCGCCCCAATATACCACCTAACATAAGTTCAACATTTCTAGTAGTACGAGTCGCAGTACCAATTGAATGGCAATTGAGGATATAGCAATCATTACCTAGCGCAGTACCAACTATACCTCCAGTGTAATTTGCAGTCTGCGTCCAAGTATAATTTACACTTAAGTCAGTCACAGTACCCAATCCATTTAAATAACAAAAAACGCCCAATGCCTCTCCGGTGGAAGAGCCTTTAACACCATTAAGAGTATGGTTGAGACCGTAAAAAGTACCTCGAAAATAATTGATGGGCTTAAAATTGTTGCTGAAAGTCAAATCGATAGTCAAAACAAAATATTTGTTGAGAGTATTACTGTTATTCGCAGTAGTAAAAGTGGCAAAGTTAGTCCACTTTGCCACGCTGTCTATCACAAAGGGATTGGTCTGCGAGCCGTGATCCGACTGATTGTTGACAGTAATCGTAGTGAGGTCTGTGGTCTGAGAGCCTGACCTATATCCTGAAATTTTGCTTGAATCTGTAAATTTATAAGTAGAGCCGTGCGCAAGCGCGCCAAAATTTGAATTATATCCGGTGGGGTTGTCGTTGGCGTAAGCGGTGTTTTGTAC
>WSNH01000045.1:2549-8958 GCA_013316135.1 Clostridia bacterium | reverse complement strand
GGAGAGAGGATATATGAAAATATTTTTTCTAAAAATTTTAATGTGGTTGCAAATTGGTTTATCTCGGCTTGTGGATATGGTGATGCAACTTTTTTCGGTATTCTCGGGTATCGAAACAATAAAAGTCGATGGTAAAGAAGAGTCGTTGTTGCTCTATTTTCTAGGTAACAAGACTGTAACGAGCGTTTTCTGGGCTATATTGGTCATTGGCGTATTTTGTTTGTTCATCTTTACTACTATTGCAATAATCAAGAATATGGTAGTGATCAAAAAGACAGTCGCGCAGATTGTTGGCAAGATGTTCATTTCAATGTTATCTATGATAATTGTAGTCATCTGCCTATTTGGCTTTATATTCGGCGCAAACTGTGTGCTTGCGGAAGTCAACGTCGCCTTTAATCAAGGCTCCAATTTAACTATTGGACAACAACTTTTTGCGGCGTCTATTCCGGATGATGCTTGGTCAGAGAATACCGATTATGCGCACGAAGACGAAGACGGCGTAATGAGAGGAATGAAAGCAATTTTTGGTACAAATGAAGATGGTAGTATAAAAAACAGTTGGAACGGTGTGACACCAGATAAAGTTTTTGGAGTTAAAGACACATCGTGGATGTTTGAAGATGATTTGAAGGAATTTAAAGAAGGAAAATATGAAATTGTGAAAATTGATAAATACGATTTCTTTATCGGCTTACCGGCGGCAGTAATTATTACCATCACAATGTTTATGGCGATAATGGGACTTGTTACTAGACTATATGACCTTGTGTTTATCTTCCTGACGTCTCCACTTATAATGTCCACGTTACCGCTTGATGACGGCGCCAAATTTAAGTTATGGCGAGAGACGGCGATATCTAAGACGTTAGTCGCATACGGTTCGGTATTTGCTGTCAATATATACGTTATCCTATTGCCGCATATAAGTAAGTTGAGCATACCGGGCAATGCTTTCTTAACAGCATTGATGCAAGTATTACTCATAATCTGCGGCGCGTTGACCATATCCAATGGACAGGTATTCTTTGCCAGATTGCTTGGAACGGATGCGCAAGAGAGTAGACAGGCAGCGCACGGATTTAGGACGATGTTTGCCGGTATTATGGGAACTAGCAGAGCCGTCAAAGGCGCGGCGCGTATGACTTTTGGACAATACAATGCTTATACCGGGAAAAGGGAACGCGGACTTATTCAAGGTGCAGGAAAACTAGGCGGAGCAGTGGGAACGATGCTTACTGGCGGATTCAAGGATAAGGATGGCAATGCGATTGGATTTGGTAAAGGCGTAAGCAACAAAATGGGCGCTATGAAAGATAAGTTAAGGACAAGTTGGCAAAATAACAAGGGCTTGGCCGGCACTAGTGTCAAAACCGCAAAAGCAGGCGGCAAAGCCTTAAAAGGGTTGCGTAACTTGCGAAATATAAAAAAACACGGATTTGATATGGATCTGTAAAGGAGTGAGATATGTTGAAATACATACCTAAAAAGACAAAGATAAAAAGTACGATATGGAAATCATATTCATTAAAAGACGTGCTTATAGTAGGTATAATGTTTGCAGTTGTAGTTGCGTTGTTAATGAGCAATTTAAAAGGTAAGTGGTTTATAGGGATAGGAACGGCAATCGTTTGTATGTTTGTAATGTTGCCATCGTCTAAGGATACTTTAATATATGAAGAAATATTAAATCTTATAAAGTATATTTTTAGTAAAAAAAAGTACGTTGGCGCGCAAGTGGACAAACTAGTACCATATATGGGCTTTGAAGAAGATGGAACTATTAGATACCCAGACTATTACGGACGAGTTATCCGTATAGGCTGTAAGACGTTTGCGCTTGAGACTGAGTATGCGCAAGAGAGAGATATAGAGAGCCTTGCTAAAGCGCTTTCTTGTCTTGATACAGGCAAGGTAATGGATATTGTAAAGATAGATAGACCAATAATATTTGATAGTTATATAAAAGAACTAGAAGATAAGTTGAGTTTACTTGGCAAATCAAGAACCAAGGCAACTAGAATTCGACGTGCAATACTTGAATCAAGAATTGCTCAACTCAAATATATGAACTCACAGGATCCTGTATATAAGTCCGAATACTATATCGTGATCTATGACGGAATACTCAAAGAACTCAATCGCGTTGCAGATCAAATAAGCGAATATTTGAGGGGAGCAGAGTTGGATTGCGAAATATTGAACAATGCTAAAGACGTTGCTATCTTTTTAAAATATTGCAATGTGCGCAACTTCGATGAGCGCGAGTCAGAAGGCAAGACACCTCAAGAGTTGCTTGCTTGGGTAAAACCGACTGAAATTAAATTCCATAGTAGCGGATATACGATAAATGGTGTAAAGGCATTTAATTATGCGATCGCTGATTATCCGTTGACTGTTGATGCGGCGTGGGGCGCTGAGTTGTTTGATATGGATAAGACTAAGGTTGTAATGCACCTTGTTCCTGTGGATCAGAACAAGGCAATATCAAGAGTGGATAAGGTTTGTCGAGAACTTTTAGCAAGAGAAGAAGCATACAAGGCTAGTGAGGTTCTTGAGCAAGAAACTCACTTAGATAGTATGTCTGCGCTGTTGACGTCGTTGCAGAATGGCGGAGAAAACCTTTACGACGTAACTACCGTCGTGACAGGCTTTTGCTATGAAGACAACGAAAGAGCCTTTAAGAAAAGTATCAATAGCCGTATCCGAGTACGTGGCTTTTCTACAGATAATTTATACGTTCGTCAATTGAACGGATTTGTGACGTCGAATATCTCAAGACGTTCGTCGTTGAGGAATATAGAGCGTGGCATCAATGGCGGAAGTATCGCATCTGTTTTTCCATTTGTGCATACAACTATGCTAGAGTCAGGTGGCGTACTTTACGGCACCGGCGCATACCCAGTCATTTGGAATATGTGGAAGAAAGATGGCACGCACCGTAACGCAAATACGATTATATTCGGTCGTCCTGGTTCAGGTAAAAGTTATTTCTTGAAATCACTTTTGTCGCAATCACTTGGAGACGGTTGTTTATGTTTTATCATAGATCCGGAGAATGAGTATGGAGATCTTGTCCGCAACGTAGGCGGAGAAATGATTGACGTTGGATCGGCAAGCAAAGGTTGTCTAAATCCGTTCCATATCTATCAGATATTGACAGAAGATGGCAATGTTGCGCCGCCGAGCCAAGTCTACTATTCGCATCTAAAGACGCTTGAAAGTTTCTTTAAAGTCATACTCGAAGGCTGTGATGCAGATACTCTTGAGTTAATAAACAATGTCGTCAATGACGTTTATGAAGCAAAAGGAATTAAGCCTGAAACTGATGTGTCTCAATATACTGCTGAGCAATTTCCGGTTTTTGATGATTTGTTTACAATGTTGACACAAAAAGAACAAGACCAAATTAGTGATAAAGTAATCGATACTTACATAAAGGCTCAAAACTATGTCAAGAAGTTTACCACAGGCGGACGATACAGTGACCTTTGGGGCAAGCCATCTACGTTGACGTCTGATAACGTAATGACGGTATTCAACTTCCAAAGCCTTTTTGCCAACAAGAATAACCTTGTTGCAAATGCTCAAATGCTTTTGGTATTTAGATTTTTGGAGCAACAAGTAATCAATATAAGAGAGAAAAATCGTAGCGCGAAGAAACCGCATAGAATTGTAATCGTTGCTGACGAGGCTCACTTGTTTATTGATCCAAAATATCCTATAGCAGTTGATTTCTTCTACCAAATGACTAAACGTATTCGTAAATATGACGGAACGTTTATTCCGGCAACTCAAAACGTCGCAGACTGGTTGGCAAATGATGAACTTAAATCCAAGACGTCGGCTGTAATAAAAAATACGCAATACACGTTCGTATTTGCGCTTAATCCGTCCGACGTAGAGGATTTAGCGGAGTTATACAAAAATAATCCTATCAATGAAGAAGAGCAGAATCTAATAATATCTGCAGGTATGGGAGATTGCTTCTATATTGGTGCGTACAATGAAAGATTTACGTTTAGCATAGTCACAAACGAACTTGTCGAGGCAGTATTTAGTGATAAGAATTTTGTGCGTAATTGGCTTGATAAAAAGGTCATAGCGCAAAACGGCAACGGCGCAACTGCACAAGAGGCAGAGAACGCCGACGCCGAGACGCCTCAAGAAGAAGTGCCGCAAAATGTAGATGTGCAGCCACAAAACGTGGAGGCACAACCGCAAGGTGCAGAAGATAATCAACAATCACAAGAACGAGAATATGAGGAGGGAAACGACAATGAGAGTAATAGGATTGGTTAATCAAAAAGGCGGAGTGGCAAAGACCACTACCGCCAGCGCCCTAGCGTATGGTTTGGCGCGAAACGGCAAAAGGACACTTTTAGTGGACTTTGACCCACAAGGCAATTTGACAGTTGCGTGCGGCATTGTTACCAATGAAGGTAATCCACCAGCGCTTAAATTGATAGATTTAAAGACAAGCGCTGAGATTGAGAATTTAGAGCCGGGTTTGGACTTTGTTGCGTCTGGTATTGGTCTCGAGACCGCGAATATGATACTTGCCGGTAAGCCGTGCCGGGAATTGTATCTCAAGCGAGCACTCAAGAAGTTTGAAAACGAATACGACTACGTAGTCATTGATAGCAATCCGTCTTTGTCAATTATAACGTTGAACGTGCTTTCGGCTTGTGATGAGATAATCGTGCCTTTCAAGCCGGAATTTAATTCAGAGAAAGGTGTAAATCTCTTGATTGAGACTGTTGAAGAGATTCGCCAAATCAATGAGAATTTAAGAATTAGAGGATTTCTTGTGACAATGGCGGATCGTCGTCGACGTTCAACAAATGAGAGCGTAGAGTATGTCAAGGAGCAAGCGCAAGGTTGCCAAAGTAAAGTCTACACGAGTTGGATCCGTCAATCGGTCGTTGCTGCAGATGCGCCAAAAATCGGCAAGAGTGTCTATGACTACCGCCCGGGCAGTCCGCTTGTTGCAGACTATGAGGCGTTCGTTCAAGAATTTTTAAAGGAGGAAGAAGATGCAGACACAAGAAAAAAATAGCAGCAGTAGTGGAACTGTATTGAGTTTACTTTCTATACATAGAGTGGTAGACATCCCGCAAAAAGATAAGATGAAAATGGTTAATTTTAGGATGAAAGAGAGCGAAATTGAAGCATTTGATTTATATTGCGAGGCAAACGGTATTAAAAATAAGAGTGAACTAATACGCGCGTTAATTTGCAACCTAATTAAGTAAGTAAAGACAATTTGTCTTTACAAATGTAAAATCATAGTTATTTTGTTAAAACGTATTGACAAGATAAATAGATAGGCGTATAATAACAATATACAAGTCAGCGATGCCCCGCTAGAGAGGGCCTTTGATAATCGGTGATGCCCAACCAACTTAATAGGGCCTAGACTTGTAGAGTACAGACGCCATAAAACAGATGCCGTCTGTTTTTATTTTAGGAGAACTTTAAGATGAAAGAAAAAATGAATATATATTATCTTGATAAGGCATATCAAGATTACATAAAACCGCAGACAAGAAACAGTCAAGCAGCAGAAAAAGAAGAAAGCAAAAGACGCACGTCGGGAGTGGTGTTGTTTGGCTTTGGCGGAACAAAGAACTATTTTGTGCCATTGAGAGTTGGCGAACAGGAACAGAAGAAGTCTGAAATGGGATTGACGCACGGTCTCAATAAAGGCAAGAATGGTTATCTAGATTTTAGTGAGATGGTTCCGGTACAAAATAAAGATCTTCAATTGTTGGACATTTCTAACTTGCCAACGTGCAATCTCAAGAGGAACTTGCAACGACAAGCAAGGTATATACAGAGAGAACAAAAGAAGATAATGGAATGCGCAGCGGAAGTATACTTGAATTGCGTCCATTATCCAGAGAGTAAGATTGCATCAGAATGTAACGACATTCTTATGCTCGAAGAGAAAGAACGCTTGTGGAGAGAAGGAAAAGTCCAAAAGGTCGAGAAAAAAGTGGTAAAGCCAGCCGAAGAAAAAAAGACTGAAGAACCGGCGGACAAGCCAACGAAAAAGACTTACAAAGAGACAAACACCTATAAATTAGCCGTAGAAAAATACGGACAAAAAGTAGCGGATAAGATGATCGCTGACGCTCTTAAGCAAGCGATGACACAAGAGAAAGAAGACAAGAAGACGGAGAAAAAACAAACTACATCAACTTCATCGACAAGCAAAAAGACAGTAAAGAAAGTAGTTGCATCGTCTTCAAAGAAATCGACGTCGGCTGAAAAAGGAATGGTTACAACCGTAACAATCCAAAGTTCGCCTGCAAAAGGAAAGTAAATATGTAAAGACGATTTGTCTTTACAAATCGTCTTTACAATTTGCCTTTACCAACAGAAAATTTTTTACGTCATATTGAAG
>WSNH01000045.1:0-2539 GCA_013316135.1 Clostridia bacterium | reverse complement strand
GAGAAAAATATGCAAAAAATGCTAATTCAATTAGATGTAGAAAAAATTGAGAGAGATAATAAGTACGACATTAAAGATATGTGGAAAGCCATAGATGAGATCTTTGCTAAACAAAAATGTGTAAAAGAAGTCAATGAAGACGGCTCGGCAATGTATTTGGGTAATCCAAATACTGATAATTATTTGGCAGACTTTGGAATAGCTTATATTACATTAAAGTCTAGTTCTTGGTTTCTTGAGTATGCATTAAAATGGATATGGTATGATAACGATGAAGATGAAAATGGCTCCTTTGAAGAAAGTGACACTCTATATAGAGTTAAGAAAAAATTAGGAATGATTTAGGCGAATTTTATTATGGAAAAGGGAAAGATAAAAGCATTAAATTTTGATTTAGATACAAATGTTATGAAATCATTAGGAGTGTATCCAGATGGATATAGACAATTAGGCAAGGCTCTTCACGAGGCAGGTTTTTTGCATAGACAAGGCTCTGGATATGTATCAAAGGGAAAACTTCTGAACGATGACGTCAATGATATAGTTGAGAGTTTAACAGTAAAAAATCCGTGGCTGGTTAAATGTGTAAACAAGTTAGACGTTACAGACGTTGGAAAACAACACGACTTAACAAAAGTAGTTCTTGCAGCATTGTCATCAAAAGCAGGTGTAAAACTCAAAGAAAAAGATGATAACTCTTTAGTTCAACAGTACAAGCAAACTTCTGCGTATAAATCTAACGTTGAGAAGTTCGGACAGAAAACCGCAGATAAGATGCTTGCCGAGTCAATTAAGAATTTGACAGCACAAGAGAAAAAAGGAAGATGGACGTCGCCTAAAAAACAAACAATTAAAGCCCCTCAAGGCAAAACGGAGAAGAATAATTCTGGAAAAGGAAAGTGAACTGTCTTTACAAATCGTCTTTACAATTTGCCTTTACCAACAGAAAATTTTTTACGTCATATTGAAGAGATATGGCGTTTTTTATTGAAAAATTTTTACTAATTATGCTAAAATCTACTAAAACTAATTAGGCATTTATAGGTCATAAGGGAGATAATCTTGAATACACAAGAAAAATTAAAAGATTTAGTAGAGCAATGCGTAAGTTCAATCATTTCAATGTTTAGCGAGGCGATAAGCAAAGGCTCGTTTACATTGGCCGTACAAGAGACAAAATCTTTGACGGACAATCTAGGTGTCAATATTTTAGAAACACTATGTAGAAAAGCCGACAAGATTTATAATGACACTCGAGATAAGCATCAAGTGACGATAAAGGATAAATCCAAGACAAGACATCTAATAACAGAGTTAGGAGAAGTTACGCTTGAGCGCATTTGTTATTTTGACAAACGAAGTGGCAAGCGCTTTTTTGCTGTTGACGAAATGTTGGGACTAGAGAAGCGCAGTCGAGTTGAGCAAGGATTGCAAGCCAAACTTATTGAGCAGGCTACGCTTACGAGTTTTGGAAAGTCTAGTGCAGCGGTAAATAATGCAGTATCTCGACAGACCGTTTATAATCTCACAAAGAAGTTGAAGACAATAGAGGCCAAAATGCCTGCAGAACGTCGGGATGTCAGCGATATTTATATTGAGGCAGACGAGGATCATATCCATCTGCAGAACGGTAAGAGCGCCGAAGTCAAGTTGGTCTATGTCCACGATGGGGTAAAGACGATTTGTAAAGACAGAACGCAACTTCAAAATGTTCGATACTTCGTATCGGTTGATGACGACCCTGACAAGATATGGAACGACGTTGCGCATTATGTTTATCGGAAGTATTCTATGCTCAATGCTAAGGCGCATATATCTGGTGACGGTGCGTATTGGATTAAATATGGTCAACATATTTTTCACAAAGCGCAGTATCACATAGACAAATTCCATATTCAAAAATCCGCAACGGCCGTTGCAAAGGGCAATCGACAAGTACGTAGCAAAATATTGGCCGCAATGAGAAAGAGAGATTACAAAAGTCTGAAGACGGTTTTTCAAGAACAGTATCTCAAGTATACTGAGCGTACGGAACGTCGCACCATCGCAGAGCAATATTTTTATTTGCTAAATAATATGGAGACGTACGGAATCAAAAACCGGTGCAGCGCAGAGGGGCACGTCTCTCACGTTCTGTCTGATCGTATGAGTTCTCGGCCAATGGGTTGGTCAAGGGCTGGAGCAGAGCAAATGGCGAAGCTTCGCGCATTTTACTTTAATGGCGGCAATTTCTTAGATTTAATCCGATATGGAAAAATAGCAGAGGATGATATGCAAGAAATTTATACGACTAGATACAATTCGCACGTCAACGCTGTCAAACTTGGCGTCGCGCCAACACCAGCAAAAGTATACTCAGTAGCCAGCATTGCGGGGCAAAATACACGAATTTCAAAGCTTTTACGCAGTTTAATAAAAATAAAATAAAAAATATGCCTAAAAAACTTGACACCGTCTTAAAAGTTAGTGTAAAATTTAGGGGACTGGTAATCCAGTCCCCTTTAGTTATGTTCGTCTACCTAGATGTGTAGATACGTCA
>WSNH01000044.1 GCA_013316135.1 Clostridia bacterium | reverse complement strand
ATAAAATAGTTTGACTTTATAAATCACATATGCTAAAATACAAGTATATCCCGACGCCCTGCAAATGCGCTTAAAAAATCACAACGGTTAAAGCATTTGTTCGCGTACTATCAAAATACATACCTAAAACAACCAATCCATACGCAGTTGGGATATGACAAAAGAGAGCGCATATAAGATGCACTCTCTTTCTTTTTCAACAAACTGTTAAAACTCATTTATTCTTATGCTCCAAAGACGCTCTTACGAACTCGCGGAAGATTGCGTGCGCTCTGTTGGGTCTTGATTTAAATTCAGGATGATATTGCACTGCTATAAAGAAATCATTTGCCGGCACTTCCACTGCTTCGACCAGTCTATTGTCGGGAGACGTACCCGTTACGCGCAGTCCTGCTTTCTCAAGTTCTTCGCGATACTGATTGTTGAACTCATATCTATGACGGTGTCTCTCTTGAATGAGGTCTTGTCCGTAAGCCTTTTGCATAAGAGAATCCTTTGCGATCTTGCAAGGATATGCGCCAAGTCTCATAGTACCGCCCTTGGGGATATTGCCGTGCTGGTCGGGCATAAGGTCTATTACGCAATGCTTACCGTCAGGGTCAAATTCGCTCGATGTCGCGTCTTTATAGCCAAGCACGTTGCGCGCGTACTCAATTACAGCAATCTGCATACCAAGACAAATACCAAAGTATGGGATATTGTTTTCTCTTGCGTACTTGCAGGCATTTATCTTTCCTTCCGTACCTCTCTCGCCAAAGCCGCCCGGCACCAAAATTCCGTCTACATCGTGCAAAATACTCTTGCAAGCGTCGTCATCAACGAGTTCTTCAGACTCTATCCATTTGATATCCACAATACAGGAATTTTCATATCCGCCGTGTCTCAGCGCTTCTGCAACCGAAAGATATGCGTCGTGCAACTTGACGTACTTACCTACGATCGCGATAGATACCTGTTCTTTTCTTGACTTTATCCTGCCTATCATATCTATCCACTCTTGCATATCCGGCTTTGAAGTGTCAAGTCGCAATTGACGGCAGACGACTTCGCTCAAATTACTATCTTCAAGCATCAAAGGCGCTTCGTAAAGCACATCGACAGTCAAATTCTCTATTACGCAGTCAGGTGCGACATTGCAGAAAAGGGCAATCTTTTCAAGCACGCTCTTGTCCATAGGTTCGTCGCAACGGCATACAATTATATCAGGATTGATACCAAGTCCCATAAGTTCTTTGCAAGAGTGTTGCGTCGGCTTAGATTTTTGCTCGCCGCTAGACTTGATGTAAGGCACGAGTGTAACGTGTACAAACAGACAGTTGTCTCTGCCTACTTCGTGGGATATCTGTCTGATAGCCTCCAAGAAAGGTTGGCTCTCTATATCGCCTATCGTACCGCCGATTTCTGTCAGTACTACGTCTGCGTTAGACTTCTTGCCAACGCTGTATACAAATTCTTTTATCTCATTTGTTATATGCGGAATAATCTGCACGGTCTTGCCGAGATAATCTCCGTTGCGCTCTTTGTTGAGCACGTTCCAATATACCTTACCGGTTGTAAGATTAGAATATTTGTTGAGTTCTATGTCAATAAATCTCTCATAGTGTCCAAGGTCGAGATCAGTCTCTGCGCCGTCTTCAGTAACGTAAACTTCGCCGTGCTCAAATGGGTTCATTGTACCCGGATCTACATTGACATACGGATCCAACTTTTGAGCCATTACTTTTAGTCCTCTTGATTTAAGCAATCTGCCAAGACAAGCCATAGTGATGCCTTTGCCAAGTCCCGATACTACGCCGCCTGTCACGAATATATACTTTGTCATACTTCTACCTCTCCGTCGTATACTTTTACAGCGCCGCCTGTCATATAGACAGTGTCGTCTTGAGCGTACTTGACAGTCAAGTCTCCGCCGAGCAATTTAACGCTGATTTCTTCCTCTTTATTGCAGTATCCGTTGAGTACTGCCGCTACGGCGACTGCGCAAGCGCCGGTTCCGCAAGCCCAAGTCTCGCCGCTTCCTCTCTCCCATACTCTCATTTTGAGCGTACGCTTGTCGATTACTTTGACAAATTCCACGTTGACGCCCTCTGGGAACAACGGACTTTCTTCAAATGCTTTGCCTATCTTTGCGATATTGAGATTTTCCACGTTTTTGACGAAAATCACACAATGAGGATTGCCCATAGATACGCAAGTGACGTCGTAATCTTTGCCGTCAACTTTGACCGACTGATTGATCACGCTCTTGCCCTCCAACTTGACGGGCACTTTCTTAGGCGAAAGTTCTGCCTTCCCCATATCAACGGTGATGAGTTTCGCAACGCCGTTTTGCGTATGCACGTCCACGTGCTTTATGCCGCTCAAGGTCTCTATAGTCAATTGCTTTTTGTTGACTATAGCGTTGTCGTAGCAATACTTTGCAACGCAACGAATACCGTTTCCGCACATCTTGCCTTCACTGCCGTCAGCGTTGAACATTCTCATTTTGACGTCGGCGACTTCGCTGTCGCAGATCAATATGATACCGTCTGCGCCCACGCCGAAATGCCTATCCGACAGCCTGACTGCCAAACCCTCAGGGTTGACGATTGGATTGCCGATACAGTTGAAATAGATATAGTCGTTACCAGTGCCTTGCATCTTGGTAAACTTGCGAACGCTTCTTCCTTCTCTCAATCTGTTGATGTCGATAAGTTCCGTATTGTATTGCGAGTATCTGCTCATCAATGAATTGACGACTGCGTTTGCCGTGTCTATAGACGTCAAGCAAGGAATGGCTCTCTCTACTGCCTTTCTTCTGATCTTAACGCTGTCGCGCGTAGGCAACTTGCCTTTTGACGAGGTAGATATTATATAGTCTATTTTGCCCGACTCAATGAGCGTAAGCGTATTATCCTTTGAGTTTTGGTGTATCTTATTGACTTCTATTACGTCAAGTCCTGCCGACTTGAATATTTCCGCAGTACCTGCCGTCGCATAGAGAGTATAGCCCAGTTCTTCAAACTTCTGACCTATCTCGCCTATCTCGTCCTTATCCTGATTGCGAACGGAGATAAATATTCCGCCCTTTTTCTTCATCTTGTAATTTGCCGCAACGAGTCCCTTATACAAAGCCTCTTCAAGCGTCGTAGCAATACCGAGCACTTCTCCCGTCGACTTCATTTCCGGTCCGAGTTGGGTATCAACATTGGTAAGTTTCTCAAAGGAGAATACCGGCACTTTGACCGCTACGTACGGTGAATTAGGATATATACCAGTACCGTAACCCATATCCGCAAGTTTTTCGCCGAGTATTGCTCTCGTCGCGAGGTCAACCATAGGCACGCCGGTAACTTTACTTATATAAGGTATCGTACGCGAACTTCTTGGGTTGACTTCGATTACGTAAAGTTCGTTATTGTATATAAGGTATTGTATATTAACAAGACCAATCGTATGAAGATTTACAGCAAGAAGTTTAGAACATTCATCTATCCTAGCAAGCATCTCGTCTCCGATATTCCAAGAAGGATATACCGCGATAGAGTCGCCCGAGTGAATACCAGTTCTCTCGACGTGTTGCATTACGCCGGGAATCAAAATATCTTCGCCGTCGCAAATTGCGTCGACTTCTATCTCAATACCCATAAGGTACTTGTCGATAAGCACCGGATTTTCTATCTTCTGCGAAAGAATTACGTCCATATACTCTATGACGTCGGCGTCGGAGTGACAAACCGTCATATTCTGTCCGCCAAGCACGTACGAAGGACGAAGCAACGTGGGATAACCTATCTCATTGGCTACCTTAAGCGCCTCTTCTTTTGTCATAATCGTAAAGCCTTGCGGGCGCTTGATATTGAGGTTTTCGAGAAGTTCGTCAAACTTTTCTCTGTCTTCCGCCATATCTATGTATTCCGCTTGCGTACCCAATATTCTGATGTTCTGCTCTTTGAGCATCTTCGTCAATTTGATTGCCGTCTGTCCTCCAAAAGCTACGACCACGCCGTATGGCTGTTCTGTCTTGATAATGGACATTACGTCTTCGTTTGTCAACGGCTCGAAATAAAGTCTGTCTGCAGTATCAAAGTCTGTGGATACCGTCTCGGGGTTGTTGTTGACTATTATCACTTCATAACCCTTGCGCTTCAATGCCCAAACGCAGTGTACGGACGCATAGTCAAACTCAATACCTTGACCTATACGGATAGGTCCGGAGCCGAATACTATTACTTTCTTCTTATCACTCTTCTTGTTGTCGATAAATTCTCTTGCTTCGTTTTCGTCGTCAAAAGTCGAATAGAAATAAGGCGTCATCGCCGCAAACTCTGCCGCGCAAGTATCGACCATCTTATACGACGCGTATCTGACATTTTTGATTTTCTGACCGCTGAACTCTTCGATAGTACTGTCCAAAAATCCCATCTTCTTTGCCTTGAGATACAACTCGTCCGTAAGTTCTGACGTCTTCAATTGGTTTTGCATAGCAATGAGTTTTTGCAATTTATACAAAAACCATCTGTCTATCTTAGTAATATCAAATATCTCGTCTACGCTTACTCCTCTTTTCAAAGCCTCATAGATTACGAATATTCTCTCGTCGTCGACGTCGTGTATTTTTTCGATAAGTCTCTCGTCGGAATACTTTTCAAACTTCTTATCGTTGAGGGTATTGTGCGATATCTCCGCGCCTCTTACGGCTTTCATTATTGCTTGCTCAAAAGTCACGCCTATTGCCATAACTTCGCCGGTAGCCTTCATCTGCGTGCCGAGTTTGCGACTTGCGTAGAAAAACTTGTCAAACGGCCACTTGGGGAACTTGACGACTACATAGTCTATTGACGGCTCGAAACAAGCGAAAGTATTGCCCGTAACTGCGTTCTGAATTTCATCTAGCGTATAGCCAATTGCTATCTTGGTCGCAACTTTTGCGATAGGATAACCGGTAGCCTTGGATGCCAATGCCGAACTTCTGCTTACACGCGGATTAACTTCGATTACCGCATACTCGAATGAATTGGGATCGAGCGCAAACTGACAGTTGCAACCGCCCTCAACTTTGAGCGCTTCGACAATCTTCAAAGCCGCGCTGCGGAGCATCTGATACTCTTTGTCCGCAAGCGTAACGGCAGGCGCGATAACGATACTGTCTCCGGTATGTACGCCAACCGGGTCGAAGTTTTCCATACTGCACACGGTAATTGCATTGCCCTTGCTGTCTCTGATGACTTCAAATTCTATTTCTTTCCAACCGCTGATACATTTCTCAACCAATATCTGATGTATAGGAGAAGTACGCAAGCCGTTCTCTGCAATTTCCAAAAATTCATCTTGTGTATATGCGATACCGCCGCCGCTACCGCCAAGCGTAAATGCAGGTCTTATGATGACCGGCAATCCGATCTCTTCGGCTACGCGCACCGCGTTTTCAATATCGTTGACGACTTCGGAAGGAATAGTCGGCTCGTTGATTTCCGCCAACGTGTCCTTGAACATCTGTCTGTCTTCGGCTTTGTCGATAGTATCTACTCTTGCGCCGAGAAGCGTGACTCCCATCTTGTCAAGGAATCCCTCTTTTGCAAGTTGCATACTAAGCGTCAAACCGGTCTGTCCGCCAAGCGTTGACAAGAGCGAATCGGGTCTTTCTTTTTCGATAATTCTCTTGACGGTCGTCAGCGTCAACGGCTCGATATAAATTCTGTCTGCGATTGCGTTGTCCGTCATTATAGTAGCAGGATTGGAGTTGACAAGCACCACTTCAAGTCCCGCTTCTTTCAAAGCGCGGCAAGCCTGCGTGCCGGCGTAGTCAAACTCTGCCGCCTGACCGATTACGATAGGTCCTGAACCTATTACCATTACTTTTTGCAATTTACTGTTGAGTGGCATTACTTTCTCTCCTCCATATTCTCCATAAATCTGTCAAACAAGTATCCCGTGTCGAGAGGTCCTGCGCAAGCCTCCGGATGGAACTGAACCGAAAATACGTTTGAATTCTTATAGTTGATACCCTCGCAAGTGCCGTCGTTGACATTGACAAAAGTCACTTGGGCGTTCTTTGGAAGAGTATCAAGGTCGACCGCGTATCCGTGATTTTGCGTAGATACGTATACTCTGCCCGTTGCAAGGTCCTTGACCGGTTGGTTTCCGCCTCTGTGACCGTATTTAAGCTTATATGTCTTTGCGCCTTGAGAAAGGGCAAGCAATTGATGTCCGATACAGATACCGAACATAGGTATACCGCTCTTGACAAGTTTTTTGATTTGCTTTATCTCATATACGTTTTCTTCTGGATTGCCGGGGCCGTTGGAAAGCATAATTCCGTCGGGAGCAAATTCGATTATCTCTTCAGCCGAAGTGTCGTGCGGGAAAACAGTGACCTCGCACCCTCTTCTTGCCAACTTCTCGATTATATTTCTCTTGATACCGTAATCAAGGAGCGCTACTCTCTTCTTTGGCTTTTTGACATTGCAGACCACTCTCTTGTCTTTGCAAGATACGCTCTTGACAGCGTCGGTAATGACATATTCTTTTAGGGCAGTCTTTTGCTCCTTGTCAAGCGTAGGCTTGTCGGTGATTATTCCGTTCATAACGCCGCTTTCTCTGACTATCTTAGTGAGTTCTCTGGTGTCTATTCCGCAGATACCTATTACGCCCAACTTCTTGAGCATATCGTCGAGTTTGCCTTGGGATCGGAAATTAGACGGTTCGTCGCATATATCTCTGACGATATATCCCTTGACCGCGCTGCTAGGAGACTCAAAATCCTCTTCGATTACGCCGTAGTTACCTATCAGCGGAAAGGTCTGACAAACTATTTGACCGTAATAACTTGGATCCGTCAAAGTCTCAAGATATCCCGTCATTGCAGTGGTAAAGACTACTTCGCCGATTACTTCGCCTTCGACGCCAATCGACTCGCCTTCAAAGACCTTACCGTTTTCGAGAATAAGATAAACTTTTTTCATTTCTACCTCTTTTTTCTTAATCGTATTGTTTTATTGATATAATTTTTTCAGCAATTTGTTTTTTGGATACTCTCATATCCATAGCGGCTTTTTCGATATATTTATGCGCCTGCTCTTCGCTCATTCCCTCCCGTGATATGAGCAAGCATTTTGCTCTGTCCACCAGTTTGAGTTCCTCTATCTTGTCCTGCAATATGCGATTGCTTAGAACTATCGAATTTATTCTGTTGTGATTGGCGTACAGCGCTTTCAAAGTCTTGAACAAGCCTTCTCTCGTCACAGGCTTTGACATAACTACCACTCCGTAATCTTCGACTTTGTTTTCCACCGCCTCGCACACGTCTCCTCGCGCAAGCATCAGTACGCTCATAGTCGTATTTTCCACCGCGTATATCGCAAGGTCGTATCCAAATTCGTCGACGAGAGGAGCATTGATTATCATAAGCGCGTATTGCCTTTCGCCTATGAGATGTCTCGCCTCAACTCCCGAATGAGCCTGATAGACGTCAGCAAAGCCTACTTCGGTCAACATTGCCGAAAACTTACTCACATATTCCGCTGTCGACACTATTAAGGCGCTTGCCACTTTCTCTCCTACACTAGTACGCTTATCTGCGCACTTTATTATCTATACTCATTGACTGTTGAAAAATCTATTTATCGGGTTACTCCGTCTCATTCAACTCAATGCGACTGACGTATATGTCACTTCTACGGTTGACAAGAATTTATAACGCTTAAATCTTATTGAAATAAGCCTTTGTCATAAACGCGTCCTTATCCTTTGACAGCGAATAATTCCTGTAAATGTTTTCCTTATATTCAAAGAACTTATTCAAAGTCTTGCGAGGAATATACCTAGCGATAAAGTCGCTGTTTTTAGCAAGTTCAATTGCGCTCATAAGGTCTTCGGGAAGACGTTCTACTTCGCCCGCGTTGTTGACGTCCAACTCTTTTGGCAGTCTGAGTCCCCGCTCTATTCCTTCTGCGCCGGCAAAGAGCAGGAGCGCGTACGCGATATACGGATTGCAGGATGGATCTGCAGAACGCAGTTGCATCTTGGCAAGTCCGTCTTTCTTTATTCTTATCAATTGACGACCGTTGAGATACGACCAAGCAATTTGGTTGTAAGCCTCTATATCTTCATTATTTTCAAGTCTCTCGTATGAGTTGACGGTAGGATTGAGAAACAATGCCATCTCCTTTGCCCTTGCAAGTATGCCGGCGACAAAACTCTCTGCCTCTTTTGATCCCGACAGGCGTGACGGTTCAAACAAGTTGTCGCCGTCTTTGAGAAGAGACAAGTTGATATGCAGACCGCTTCCTATTTCGTCCTTAAGCGGCTTTGGCATAAAGGACGCGTGCAGTCCGTTCATATTAGCCACGGCTTTGACCACCGTCTTGAAAGTCAACAAATCGTCCGCTGCCATAAGCGCGTCGTTGACTTTAAAACATATTTCGTTCTGTCCCGGTCCTCTCTCGTGGTGAGAAGAAATAGGCTTGATACCCATTCTCTCCAGCGTAAGGCATATATCTCTTCTTACGTTTTCGCCTTTGTCAAATGGCGCAACATCAAGATACCCCGCCATATCGTGAGGCTCGAGCGTAGGCGTTCCGTCTTCATTCAACTTGAATAAATAGAATTCGCAGTCACTGCCGATCAGACAAGACAAACCCATATGCAAAAGTTTGTTTTGCGCGCTGGCAAGAAGTCCTCTGCCGTCACCGTCAAAGTCTCTGCCGTCAGTGTGTCTTATCTTACAAAAAAACCTCACTACGCTTCCGTGCTGGGGTCTCCAAGGCAACAGTTGAATAGTTGAGGCGTCGGGGTAAAGCAACAAGTCGCTTTCTTCCGGGTCGACGAAGCCGCCCACCGAATAGGCTTCAAAGGACACTCCCTTTTCAAAGGCGCTGGGCAACTCGTCGGCTATGATTGATATATTTTTGATATTTCCGAAGGAGTCGCAAAAAGTCAATTTGACAAATTTGACGTCGTTGTCTTTTACAAAATCCAAAACTTCTTTTACCGTTTGACTCATAAAAACCTCTTTTAGGGCGTACTTCCTAAATATTTTTATAATTATATCATACTAAATCTTAAAT